>NZ_JAAGPE010000034.1:0-54814 GCF_017104605.1 Burkholderia sp. Ac-20384
GGCGTCGCCGCCGCGCGGCCGCGTTGCGGGACGGCTTACCAGCGGTGGCGCGCACCCCATTCACGCCGGCCCCACCAGCGGCGGCCGTCCCAGTACCGGTCACCATGCCAGCCGAGTGCGATGCCGACCGTGGGCACCATCACGGGCGCGGCCACGACGGGCGGTGCGTAAACCACCGGGGGCGGCGGCGCGACGTACACGGGCGCCGGCGCGACATAGACAGGCGCGGGCGCTGCTATGCCGAAACCGATCGAAACGCCGGCCATCGCCGGTTGCACGGAAAGGCATGCGACCAGCACGCCCGAGCCGGCCAGGGCCCATTGTTTCGCGTTCATCGTTGCACCTCATTGCAGGGGGAACGCCTTCAATCTAGTGGAAGCCCTGATGAATGGGAATTACAGGGGCGTAACGCTCGATTTCGAAAAATAGCGGGGCCGGGGGCGTGGCGGTCGAAGGCGGTTTTTGCGCTGGCCGCGTGATTGCCGGGCGGCAGTGTCTCCACCGGCGCGATGCGTTCAAACCCTTGATTGAAAAGGATTCCGCGGCCACGCCTGCACGCGCCGCGGAATCGCCCGGCCGATGCCGGGCATGCGCGACATCCGGCTGTCAGCCGACTGTCGGTAATACGCGGAGATCAATTTTCGGTCGAGGCCGTCGTGACCGGCGCAAGGATCGTCACGATCCCTGTATGGGTGCAATCTGCGGCGGCGCTCCGCACCCTTGGATCAGCGGGTCGATACCCGACGCGATACTCCCGGTGATCGAGCGCCGCCGTCACGCTTGCCGCGACAAGGACGCGCTATCGATCGGCAAGCACCTTCGACTGCCCGGGCATCGCTTCGCCCAGCTTTTCCAGCAGGAAATCGGCGAACACCGTGACAGCGGGCGCCAACGGCGGGCGGCTCGTATAGACGAGTTGCAGCCCGAGGTCGCTGCTCGACCGTCGGTAGGAAGGCAGCACGCGCACCAGCTTGCCCTGCTCGATGCCCGGTTCCGCGAGCAACTGCGGCAGCAGCGCAACCCCGAGCCCGGCGATGCAGGCCTGTACCACCACGCGCATGTCGTTGACCGAGAAGCGGCTGTCGATCGAGATTTCCTGGGTGCCGCGCGGCCCTTGCAGGCGCCACATGGCGCGGCCCTGGCGGCCGGACACCGTCAGGCAGTCGTGATCGGCGAGCTCGCGCGGCGTGCGCGGCGCCCCGCGCCGTTCGAGATACGCGGGGCTCGCGGCGAGAATCATCGTGCCCGGTGCGATCCGGCGCACGCGGAAGCTGCCGCCGGTCTCGATCCCCATGCGCAAGGCCAGGTCGATGCGCTCGCCGATCAGGTCGGACGGCGTGTCGTCGAGCAGGAAGTCGATGCTGATCTGTGGGTAGCGCGCATAGAACTCCGCCAGCCATTCCAGCCGGAAAATTTCGAACAGGCCGGCCATGGCCGTCACGCGCACCGTGCCGGACGGCTCCTGCCCGTCCGCATGCAGCCGCCCGATCTCGAAGATCCGGTCGAGCGCCGGCGCATAGCGCTCGAACAGCGCCTGCCCCTCCGTGCTCGGCGCGAGCTTGCGGGTCGAGCGATGCAGCAGGCGCGTGCCGAGTTGCCCCTCGAGCTGGTCGATGCGCCGGCTCAGCGTATTGGCCGGCATGCGCAGGCGGCGTGCGGCCTCCGAGAAGCTGCCGGCACGGACGACCTGGACGAACAGCGCAAGGTCATTCAGATCGAGCATCGGATTCCTCCAAAAATGGATTAATCAAATCCTATTTATCCGTCTAGTGTAAAGCAGCTTCCATCGCCATACTGCTCTCACGCTACAGACGAACCTTTACGTTCCAGGGAGAAAGAGTTGAAGAAACATTGGATGATTGCCGTAGGCGCACTGGCAGCATCGCTGTCGTTCTCGGCGTTTGCGGACAGCGCAACGTACCAGTTCGACCCGAGCCACACGTACCCGAGCTTCGAGGCCGACCATATGGGCGGCCTGTCGGTCTGGCGCGGCAAGTTCGACAAGTCGAGCGGCTCCGTGACGCTCGACCGCGCGGCGAAGACGGGCACCGTCGACGTGACGACCGACATCGCGTCGATCCACACCGGCAGCGCGAAGCTCGACGAGCATCTGCAGACGGCCGAATTCTTCGACGTTGCCAAGTTCCCGCAGGCGAACTACAAGGGCGCGATCAAGTTCGACGGCGACAAGCCGGTGTCGGTGGTCGGCAACCTGACGCTGCATGGCGTCACGAAGCCGGTCACGCTGAAGATCGATTCGTTCAAGTGCATGCCGCACCCGATGCTCAAGCGTGAAGTGTGCGGTGTCGACGCCGTCGGCGAATTCGACCGCAGCGATTTCGGCCTCGACTACGGCAAGCAGTACGGCTTCAAGATGAAGACCAAGCTGCTGATCACGGCCGAAGCGCTCAAACAGTAATCCCGTTCGGAGAACACACGCATGAAACTGCTCCATATCGATTCCAGCATCCTCGGCCAGGGCTCCGTCAGCCGCGAACTGTCGGCGGAAGTCGTCGCGACGTTCCGTGCCCGCGATCCGGGCCTCTCGGTCACGCGCCTCGATCTCGCCGCCACGCCGATCGGCCATCTGACGGCCGACCACCTGGCCGCCGCGCAAGGCGCCCCGATTTCCGACGCGCTGCAGGCGGACGTCGCGATCGGCCAGCGCGCGCTCGACGAGTTTCTCGCGGCGGACATCGTGGTGATCGGCGCGCCGATGTACAACTTCGGCATCGCCTCGCAACTGAAGGCGTGGATCGACCGCATTTCGGTGGCCGGCACGACGTTCCGTTACGGCGAGAACGGGCCGGTCGGGTTGTGCGGCGGCAAGAAGCTGGTCGTCGCATCGTCGCGCGGCGGCGTGTACAGCGAAGGGTCGCCTGCCGCGGCCTTCGATCATCAGGAAACCTATCTGAAAGCGGCGTTCGGCTTCCTGGGCATCACGGACATCACGTTCATCCGTGCGGAAGGCGTGGCGATGGGGCCCGACCTGCGCAGCGGCGCCATCGCGTCGGCGAAGGAAGCGGCGGCCGCGCTTGCGGCCTGATGCCGCGCGACCGAGCTGACCACCGGAGAATCACCATGTCACACGCCACGCAGCCCGCCGACGTCGCCGGCCGTCACGTCATCTTCCGCACGCGCGGCCGCGGACACGGGCCGATCGTGCGGATGGTGAGCCCATCTGACGTCGGCGAGATGATCAAGCCGTTCGTTTTTCTCGATCTGGTCGACACGCAGGCGTCGCTCGGGTCGGGCTTCGGCTGGCATCCGCATTCGGGGATCGCCACGCTCACGCTCGTGATCGACGGCCGGGGCACCTACGCCGAATCCACCGGCCACGAAGGCACGACCGTGGCGGGCGACATCGAATGGATGAGCGCCGGGCGCGGCGTGTGGCATACCGGCACCGTCGTGCCGCCGGTCAAGGTGTTCCAACTGTGGGTCGCGTTGCCGCCGGAGCGCGAGCTGGCGCCGGCCTTCAGCCAGCATCTGTCGATCGCCGACATCCCGTCGGACGGCCCGGCACGCGTGCTGCTCGGCCGCAGCGGCGACGCGGTCAGCCCGATCGATGCGCCGGCGGGCATCCACTACGTCGTCGTGCAGCTCAAGGCCGGCGAGCGCTGGACCTGCCGGCCGCAGCCGGGCTGCAGCGTCGGCTGGACCGCCGTGATGGACGGCAGCCTGCGCGTGCCGGATCCGGTCGGGCAGGGGGAGCTGGTGGTGTTCGACTCGTCCGACGCGGCGATCGAATTCGAGGCGGTGACCGACGCGCGCTTCGTGGTCGGCACGGCCGTCCCGCATCCGCACGACCTGCATCTGGGCAACTACTCGGTGCACACGAGTGCAGCCGCGCTGGTGGAAGGCGAGCGCGAAATCGTGCGCATCGGCCAAGAACTGCGCGCGAAGGGCGCGTTGCGCTGATTCACCCGCGCGGCATCCGGTCCGTATGGAACCGGGCGCCCGACGGATTCAGGCCGGCCCGGCGGTGTCCGCTTCGGCGTCGAACGACGTCGCGGCGCCGCGCGCATGTTTCAGCGAGCCGGCCAGTTTCCCGATCGCGTCCAGGTCGAGTGCATCGAGATGTTCGCGCACGTCCTGCACGAAGGCCGCGTAATCCGGCTCGTCCGCATACTGGCCGAGCCATTCCTCGATATCGGTCAGCTGCCCGTTGTCGGCCAGCAGGATCAGTTGGTCGAGTGCCTCGTCGGGCGGGCACTGCATTGCGGGCGCGGGGCGCTCCGGCTCGACATCGCTGTCCGGTTGAAACCGCCGGACGAGTTCCGACACCGGCACGAGCGCGTGCCCGACGGCCGGCGCGACGATCGCGAACGAGAATGCCGTGCCGACACCCGGCTGGCTGGCCACGGCCAGCTCGCCCCCCATCGCGCCGACGATGCGCTGCGCGATGAACAGGCCGAGCCCGGTACCGCCGTTCACGGCCTGCACCTGCTGGTACGCGCGGAAGATGTCGCGGTTTCCGCTGATGTCGATCCCGATGCCCGTATCGGCCACTTCGAACCGCACGCGCCACGTGTCGCCTTCGCGCGCGGCATGAATCGACAGCGTGACCGTGCCGTCGTGCGTGAACTTCGACGCATTGGACAGCAGGTTGAGCAGCACCTGCTGCAGCCGCATGCCGTCGATCGACACCGTGCGCGGCAGCGGCGTGGCCGGCCGGTACACGAACCGGTTGTCCTGCTGCGCGCACAGCGCGACCGCATAGTGGCCGATGTCGTCGAGCAGGCCGGGCAGGTCGGTGGCATCCGGCGACACGCCGAGCGGCTGCAGTTCGGCCTTCGTGAACGCGAGCAGTTCATCGATCAGCGTGAGCTGGTAGCGGATGCTGCGGTCGATCGACCGGATCAGCCGCGCCTGGCCGTGTGTCGCGCCTTGCAGCAACAGCTTCGCGTAGCCGTTGATCGTGGACAGCGGCGCGCGCAGGTCGTGGCTGACGTAGCCGAGCGTCTCGATCTTCTGCTGCATGTGGGTCGTCACCTGTTGCAGCGCGTCGTTGAGCGCGAGCGTGCGTCGTGCGACTTCGTCGCGCAGGCGATCCTGTTCGGTGAGTTGCCAGTGTTCGAGCCGCTTCCTCGCCTCGGTGCGCTGGCGCCCGACGTGGTGGATCCATGCGGCCAGCACCAGCAGGTGCGTGGCGAGGCCGATGACCGCGATGACGGGGTTCGGGAAGATGTCGGATTTCAGCCAGTTGAGCGCGGGCGGCAGCGTGTTCATGCCGTCGAGCACGCGGATCAGCATGTTGAAGGTGGCGATCGCGATGGCAATCAGCATCACGCGGCCGGTCGGCGTTCGGCGGATCGCGAGCATCAGCGCGAGGCTGATGTTGACGATCCCGACCAGCGCGTTCAGCCGCAGGCAGAACCACGTGAACGTCAGCAAGTCGCCGCACGCGGCGCCGGCCAGGCCGACGGCTTCGAGCGCGAGGAATGCCATGTAGATCGCGCGCATCGGCAGCTTCGTCTGCTCGCGCCGGGCGACCATCAGGATGAACACGATGAAGCTGGAGACCGCCAGGTACGCGAAGATGACTTCGCCGCGCGCCGACCATTCACGTAGCGCAGGCGGCAAGGCCATCGCCAGATAGCCGCGGTAGGCCGCTTCGAACAGCGTCGTGGTCAGCGCCAGCGCGGCCAGCACGTGAAACACGCCGCTGCGCGAAAAGAACCCGATCAGCAGCGCGCACCACATGAGCGCGAGCAGCCCGCCGAAGAAGCCGAAGTCCCACATCGTCGCGCGCCGTTCCAGCGCATCCCACGCCGCATGCGTGAACGCGGCCGGCGCGAGCCGCATTTCCTTGCGCGACGTGACGCGGATCAGCACGGGGAGGCTTTCGCCCGCGCGCAGCGTGACGTCGAGCGCCGGGTAGCGCGACGGCGGCCCGGCGGCATCACCGCCGGCGCCGGTGGCCGGGAAGCGGCTGTCGAGTGTCCACCGGCCGTTCTGGCCGAGATAGAAATCCACCTGGTCGACGCGCGCGTCGCGAATCGCGAGCACCAGCGGGCGCGCGGCGCTGTCGCGGTTGGTCAGCGTGGCGCGAATCCACCACGCCGATCGCGAGAACTCGACGTTGAACGACGACGTGCCGGCCACCGGCGTGCCGTGCACCGGATCGGCGAGCCGTGCGGCGACCTGATCGGCGGACATCGTCGTGCTCGCGTCCTCGAATACCGATACGGCGTCCAGTTGCGCGGGGTTCGGCGCCGACGCGGCGCGCGCCGTCGCGCAGGTGACGGCCATCGCGAGCAGAAGCAGCAGCATCGCGCGACATCCGGCTGCCCATGCCGCGTGGCGCCTACACATCGTGGTGGTGCTCCCCGGGCGTGGCGGGCGGGGCATTGACCGCATGGCGCTGGCGGCGCCAGTCGGACGGCGTGATGCCGAAGCGTTCGCGGAAGGCGGTGGCGAAGTTGCCGGGCGTGGAAAAGCCGATTTCCTCGGCGATGTCGCCGATTCCCATCGACGTCTCTGCGAGGAAGTGCATCGCGGCGCGCAGGCGCGTGTCGCGCAGATATTCGAACACGGTCTGGCCGAGATGGTCGCGGAACACGCGGGACAGGCGCTTTTCGTGCGTGCCGACCTGTCGGGCGAGTTCCTCGAGCGCCGGCGGATGGCGCAGGTCGCGGAGCAGGACTTCGGACGCCGCGCGCACGAGGGCCGCATCGGGGTTGTCGGGCAACTCGGGCAAATGCGCGAACGGCTGGCTGCGCCGTGCCCGTTTCAGGTGATTGCGGATCCGGGCCAGCACTTCGGTCGGCTCGAACGGCTTGATGATGTAGTCGATCGCGCCGGTTTCGAGCCCGGCGATGCGATCCTCGAGATCGCCCGCGGCCGTCAGGATGATGACCGGGATCGATTGCGTCGACGGCGTCGACGCCAGCAGGCGGCACGCGGCGAAGCCGTCCATGCGCGGCATGCGGACATCCATCAGGATCAGGTCGGGCGCGATCGCCTGGGCACGGTGATAGGCCTGCAGCCCGTCGAACGCGACGCTGATCCGGCACCGTGCGGCGCGCAGGATTTCGGTCAGGAGCCGCAAGTCGTTCGGGCGATCGTCGACGACAAGAATATGTGCGTCAGCAAGATCAGGCGTGGGACGAGGCGACGCCGAACTGGACGAGCGGGATGACATGGTGGCGGATGCGGTGGAAGGGTGGCCGGTCAGGATGAGGCATCGCTGTCTGCGCGATTGTTGCGAAAAATTATATGCCGACGACAGCTCATATTGTGAGGATTCCGTGCGTCCCGTGGGGGCTTGTGCGACAAGGCGTTGCGGGTCGGTCGCCACGGCGTTCCGTCAAACGAAACGGAAGCGGAAAAACGTGCCGAATTGATTTTTAATGATCGGTCTTTATTTCCGGGTTAATTTGGAAAAATTAGAATTACAGCAGGTGAAGAATCAATTTGGCGGGCGCCTTCAAGTTGATGTGTTCCATGTAAAGAATATGAATGGGGTGCGGCTTGCCTGATTAATTTTTTTCTAATGTCTGGCTGGAAACGTGATAGCCATCAAATCGCACTTTGCTCTGAAATGTATTAATGTAAATGCCGTCCGCTCCGGAAAAGGATTTTTCCGCTCTGGAAAAGGTTCGTTTCGACGGATGCCCCCACACTAGCCCCGGCGCGGCTGGAATCGGTTCTTTGAAACGGTCGGGATCGCGCGAATCGCATGCCGAGGTTCTATCCCGATGCATCCGATACCAATGAGACATTGATTGATGCGCGATCCCATGATATGGGATCGCGGCGGCCAGCGAATAACGGGCACGAGGGTAATGCAATTTTCATCATTCGCCAAATACGTTGCTATATAAGAGAAGTCGGTGAGTGGTGGAATGCGGTGGGTGTGAGGCGCCGGTCGAGACGAAATCTTCAAGGAAATTCGCTCGATTAATTCGGTGCAGGGGTCGTCCGGCAAGTCGTCGATGCTGTTCCGGGAATCCGGAAAATGCGTTTGAATGCCGGACGGAAAGGGTGAGTGGCTGCGCGTGGGCCGTCCGAGGGTTCGATCCATCGGGGGACGGTCGCGCGCGGCGCGCTTTCGAATCAGGCGGGCACGAAAAAGATGAATACAGCTGGCATGACAGGCCAACGCACCGGTTCGCACGAGCCGGCGGCGCATGCTTCAGTCCCGGGGATCGCATGGCGTCATCCTCCTCCTGAATGAAACAGGGCGGGCCGCCCTCGGGTGCGGGCCGGCATCCGCCTATCCGGCGTCTGAATGACGCTTTCCCATGAGATTCGAGGTCGTCGCGGGTTTGGCGCGATGGCGCACGTGCGTGCGGATGAGCGGCGCGTTGCGCATCGTGCCGCCGGGCTCGCCACGTCGGCTTCCATGATTCGATAACCGGCGATCGTCGCCTTGCATCGTGTCGACGGACACGGGCGGCGTGCGGTCGCGTGATCGCGATGTCCATCGCGCGTGTCGTGCAGCGTTACTCAGTTGTTTAGTTAGTGATCCAAAGTGAATAGCGGGGCATCGCGAGGTGGACGGGAATACGCAGAGCGTGTTCTCGCCGGCCGTCGTGTTTGCCGTTGCGTCATCCAGCACATGAGAACCGAGGGAAGACAAGATGAACAAGTCGTTCAAGTCGATCTGGAACGAAGCATTGGGGGCCTGGGTTGCGGCTTCGGAGCTTGACCGTGCGCGCGGAAAGCGCGTTGCGTCGTCATGTGGCACGCCGGAGCGTGCCCTGGACGGAGGCGCCGCAGCGCGCGCGGGCACGCGTCCGGCGCCGTCGCTCAGGCGGCTCACCGTGCTGATGGCGTCTGCGTATCTCGCGCTGTTCCATGCCGGCGCGCACGCGCAGTACAACCCGGATGGCGGCACGGCCACCGGCGGCATCTCGTCGATCGCGATCGGTGTCGGCTCAAGTGCCGCGCAGACGAATTCCACCGCGTTGGGCAACCTGGCGACTGCGCAGGGCGTGTCGGCCACGGCGCTCGGCCCGGGCGCGCATGCGATGGGTGATGCGTCGACGGCTGTCGGCATCAACGCGCAGGCGACCGGCGTCAACAGCGCGTCGATGGGCGTGCAGGCGATCGGGTCGGGCGATTACTCGGTTGCCATCGGCAACCTCGCCAGTGCGACGCAAAGCGGGGCGACGGCGATGGGCAGCGGCGCGGCGGCGACCGGCGTGTCGGCCATCGGGCTCGGCAACAATGCGCTGGCGTCCGGCCAGTATTCGGCCGCGCTCGGGCTCGGGGCGAGCGCGGTCGGCGCGCAAAGCGTCGCGCTCGGCTATGCGACGCACGCGACCGATACGGGCAACGTCGCGATCGGCAACCAGGCGACGAGTACGGGCGCGTCAGGTGTCGCCGTGGGGAGCGGCACATTGGTGACCGGGAGTTCCAGCATCGCGATGGGGATCAACAGCGGTGCGAAAGGCGTGACGTCGATCGCGATCGGCTGGGGCGGGACGGCGGGCGTGCCGGGGTCGGGCACGCAGTCGCTCGGCACCAGTTCGATCGCGTTGGGCTCCGCCACGACGGCCGGCGCCGATACCGCGATGGCATTCGGCCTGAACGCCAACGCGTCGGGCGTCAGTTCGATCGCGATGGGCGTGCAGTCGAGCGCGACGCAGCAGTTTGCGACCGCGCTCGGTAATCTCGCGCTTGCGAGCGGCGTATCGGCGAGTGCACTGGGGTCGGGCGCGACGGCGTCGGCGACGAACGCGACGGCTGTCGGTATCAACAGCGTGGCGGCGGCGGGGTCGACCGTGGCGATCGGCGACAGCAACTCTGTCGCGGCCGCGGCGGGCGCAGGCTCGATTGCCGGGGGCAACAACTCGAAGGTGCTGGGCGGCCTCGGTGCCGTCGCGCTCGGTCTGGGACAGACGGTCAGCGGCAACGGTGCGGTGGCGATCGGCGATCCGAGCACCGCGATCGGCACCGGCGCGGTCACGGCCGGGTCGAACAACACGGCGAACGGCGACGGCGCGGTCGCCATCGGCAATTCGAACATCGCTCAGGGCACCGGCTCGCTCGCGCTCGGCAACACGTCGACGGCCGCGGCGGCCGGTGCGGTGGCGTTCGGCGCGTCGGCCGTCGCGAACAATGCGGGCGATGTCGCGCTCGGTTCGGGTTCGACGACGGCCGCGCCGAATCCGACCGCAAGCGCGACGATCGGCGGCGTGACGTACACGTTCAAGGGCACGAATCCGACCAGTGTCGTCAGCGTCGGTGCGGCAGGCACCGAGCGTCAGATCACCAATGTCGCGGCCGGGCGCATCAGTTCGGCGAGCACGGATGCGATCAACGGGTCGCAGCTCGATGCGACGAATCAGGCGGTGAATTCGCTGTCGACTTCGACGGCGTCGAGTGTCAGTTCGTTGTCGACGGGGGTGTCGTCGTTGTCGACCGGGTTGTCGTCGGCCAATAGTGCGATCACGTCGCTTTCGACGTCGGCTTCGACGGGGATCAGTTCGCTTTCGACGGGGTTGAGTTCGACCAACAGCGCGGTGACGTCGTTGTCGACTTCGACGTCGACGGGGCTATCGTCGGCCAACAGTGCGATCACGTCGCTTTCGACGTCGGCTTCGACGGGCATCAGCTCGCTGTCGACCGGCCTGAGCTCGACCAATAGCTCGGTGACGTCATTGTCGACGTCCACGTCGACGGGCCTGTCGTCGGCCAATAGCGCGATCACGTCGCTTTCGACATCGGCTTCGACGGGTATCAGCTCGCTGTCGACAGGGTTGAGTTCGACCAACAGCGCAGTGACGTCATTGTCGACGTCCACGTCGACGGGCCTGTCGTCGGCCAATAGCGCGATCACGTCGCTTTCGACATCGGCTTCGACGGGCATCAGCTCGCTGTCGACCGGCCTGAGCTCGACCAATAGCTCGGTGACGTCATTGTCGACGTCTACGTCGACGGGACTGTCGTCGGCCAACAGTGCGATCACGTCGCTTTCGACGTCGGCTTCGACGGGCATTAGCTCACTGTCGACGGGTTTGAGCTCGACCAACAGCTCGGTGACGTCGCTGTCCACGTCGACCTCGACGGGTATCAGCTCGCTGTCAACCGGCCTGAGTTCGACCAACAGCGCAGTGACGTCATTGTCGACGTCCACATCAACCGGCCTGTCGTCGGCCAACAGTTCGATCGCATCGCTGTCCACCTCGACCTCGACGGGCATCACCTCGTTGTCGACGGGGCTGAGTTCGACCAACAGCGCTGTTAACTCATTGTCGACGTCTACGTCGACCGGTCTGTCGTCGACCAATAGCACGATCACGTCACTGTCCACGTCGGCTTCGACCGGCTTGAGTTCGACCAATAGCTCGGTGGCGTCGTTGTCGACTTCGACGTCGACCGGCATCAGTTCGCTGTCCACGGGGCTGAGTTCGACCAACAGCGCGGTCACGTCGCTGTCGACGTCGACCTCGACGGCTGTCGGCTCGTTGTCCACGGGGCTGAGTTCGACCAACAGCGCGGTCACGTCGTTGTCGACGTCGACCTCGACGGCTGTCGGCTCGTTGTCCACGGGGCTGAGTTCGACCAACAGCGCGGTCACGTCGCTGTCGACGTCCACGTCAACGGCCGTCGGCTCGTTGTCCACCGGCCTGAGTTCGACCAACAGCGCAGTTACGTCGCTGTCAACGTCCACGTCGACGGTCGTCGGCTCGTTGTCCACCGGCCTGAGTTCGACCAACAGTTCGGTCACGTCGCTGTCGACGTCGACCTCGACGGCTGTCGGCTCGTTGTCCACCGGCCTGAGTTCGACCAACAGTTCGGTCACGTCGCTGTCGACCTCGACCTCGACGGCTGTCGGCTCGTTGTCCACGGGCCTGAGTTCGATCAACAGCTCGGTCACATCGTTGTCGACGTCGACGTCGACCAGCATCAACTCGCTGTCCACCGGCCTGAGCACGACGAACAGCAACGTCACGTCGCTGTCGACCGCGACGTCGACGAGCATCGGTTCACTGTCGACCGGGCTCAGTTCGACCACAAGCTCGATCGCGTCGCTGTCGACGTCGACCTCGACGACCGTCGGCTCGCTGTCCACCGGCCTGTCGAGCACGAACAGCAACCTGACGTCGCTGTCCACCGCGACGTCGACGGGTATCGGCTCGCTGTCGACCGGCCTCAGCTCGATCGCCAACAACAACACGAACCTCGGCAACAGCACGGCGGGCGCGATCGGTGGCGGGGCCACCTACGATCCGACGACCGGGAAGATTTCCGCGCCGTCGTACGTGACGTACAACAGCGACGGTTCGACGACGATCAACAACAACGTCGGCTCGGCGATCGACAACATCAACGCGCACGGCATCAAGTATTTCCACGCGAACTCGACCGCACCGGACAGCCAGGCGCTCGGCGTCGACAGCGTCGCGATCGGCCCGAATGCGATCTCGAAGGTGGACGGCAGCATCGCGCTCGGTTCGGGTTCGGTATCCGACCGTGCGACGACGCCGGCGTCGGGCATCATCCGCAACGGCACCGCATCGATCCCGTTCAACACGACGGACCAGACGCTGCTCGGCGCGGTGTCGGTCGGCGACGCGACCAGCAAGACGTATCGCCAGATCACCAACGTCGCGGACGGTACCGGCCAGCAGGACGCAGTCACCGTGCGGCAGCTCACGGGCGCGTTGCAGTCGTTCGCGGTCACGGGCCAGAAGTATTTCCACGCGAATTCGACGGCGGCGGACTCGCTCTCCGTCGGCGCGGAATCGGTCGCGGTGGGGCCGACGACCGTCGTCAACGGCGACAACGGCGTGGGCATCGGCAACGGTGCGATCGTCGACCAGACCGCCCCGGGTGGCGTCGCGATCGGGCAGGCGGCGAGTGTCGCGCAGGCCGACGCGATCGCGCTCGGCAGCGGCGCGACGGCGTTGGGCGCGCAGTCGGTTGCACAGGGCGCCAATGCGAAGGCGGTCAGCGTGGGCAGCGTTGCACTGGGTTCCGGCGCGCTCGGCAACGCGACCGATGCGCTCGCGCTCGGCGCCGGTGCGTCCGCGACGTTCGCGAACAGCGTGGCGTTGGGCGCCGGTTCGTTGACGACGGTCGGCGCGCTGACGAACTACGTGGCGTACGGCCTGAGCAGCCCGCAATCGTCGGCCGGCGAAGTGAACATCGGCAACCGGCAGATCACGGGCCTCGCGGCCGGCAAGAACGGCACGGACGCGGTGAACGTATCGCAGCTCGATTCGGTCGCGAACCAGCTGACGACGCTGATCGACCAGCGCACGACCAACCTCGGCGGGCAGTACACGACGAACCCGAACGGCACGAACGTGCCGCCGGGGTCGACCGGCCCGAATTCGTCGGCGGGTGGGTCGGGCGCGGTGGCATCGGGCTCGAACAGCACGGCGGTCGGCAACAATTCGCTCGCATCGGGCAACGGCTCTACCGCCATCGGCGTGGGCTCGACGGCGTCGGGCAACAATTCGGCCGCGATCGGCACGGGCAGCAACGACGGCGGGCGGTCGAACGTCGTCGCGGTCGGCTCGACGGAGTCGGCGCGCCAGGTCGTCAACGTCGCGGCCGGCACGCAGGGCACGGATGCGGTGAACGTGAACCAGCTGAATGCCGTGTCGAACCAGTTCACGCAGTCGCTGAACACGGTCAACAACCAGCTCACGCAGATGCAGCAGCAGATCCAGCAGACCGATTCGATGGCGCGTGAGGGGATTGCGGCAACCGCCGCGATGGCGTCGATCCCGCACATGGACCGCGACTCGAACTTTGCGATGGGGGTCGGCACGGCGACGTTCCAGGGGCAGAAGGCCATGGCGGTCGGCGTGCAGGCGCGCGTCACGGAGAACCTGAAGGCGACGCTGAACGGCGGCTTTGCCGGCAGCCAGCGCGTCGTCGGCGCGGGCATGTTGTATCAGTGGAAGTGATCGTGCGCCGCGGTTCGTTCCGGCATGCACTGCCGGGGCGGACCGCGCCGAACGCAAACGCACGCGGACGCGGCTGCACCATTGCGCCGCACGTGCTGTGCCCAACGCATTTTCGGAGTAATCAAGTGAAAAACATCCATCTTGCCCTGCTGGCGTCGGTTGTTTCCCTCGCGGCCTGTTCGAGCGCATCGGGACCGACGTACAACGCATACGAGCTTCAGCCGCGCGACGGCATCCGGACCTTCCGCGTCGACTGCCACGGCATCCTGTCGAGCGCCAATACCTGCATGAAGGTCGCGACGCGCATGTGCGGCAATGAGGCCGTGCGTACGGTCGATTCCACGACGCCCTACCGCGACGGCGCCGATCCGCACTCGATCGTGTTTCAGTGCGGTGCGGCGCCCGCGCCGGTCGCCGCGGCGGCTGCGCCTGCGCCCGCCGCGGTCGAGAAAGTGAGCCTGACCGGCGATGCGTACTTCGCGACCGACTCCGCCGTGCTGACGTCCGCCGCCACCGCCGCGCTCGACACGCTGCTGAACCAGCAAGGCGACAAGCATTTCTCGCGCGTGGAAGTGGACGGTTATACCGACGCGACCGGCTCGGACGCGCACAACCAGGTGCTGTCGAAGCGCCGCGCCGATGCAGTCGCGGGGTATCTGCGCGAACACGGGCTGAAGGCGGAATCCTTCGCGGCGACGGGGCATGGAGAAACCAATCCGGCCGCATCGAACGAGACTGCCGAAGGGCGGGCGCGCAATCGCCGGGTGGAGATCTCGCTGCAGAAGTAAGACGTCGCCACCGGGTTGCCGCAGGCGCGGCCGTCGCAACCGGACGGCTCGCTTGCGGCCGCGGCGTTTCGCCCGCCCCGTACGACTCCGGTGCAAATTTCAGTTCACGTTTCGCGCGCGATGCGCGGAAGCCCGAAGGTGTGAATGGTGGCCGTGGGCTGCTCCCCAAACATCCTTGCACCGGCGGATCGCAACGGTACAAACGATGAAGTAAAATTGTTCTATCTCAATAAAATATGAATTTTACTCATCCATCATGCTTGATCGTATTCATTTGTCCATCGTGCAAGAGGTGGAAAAGCAAGGTTCGCTGACCGCAGCCGCGGGTGTCCTGCACGTGACGCAGTCGGCGTTGAGTCACAGCATGAAGAAGCTGGAACAGCAGCTCGGCACCGACATCTGGCTGCGCGAAGGCCGCAGCCTGCGCCTGACGCAGGCCGGCCAATACTTGCTGGCGGTGGCCAACCGGGTGCTGCCACAGCTGAATCTGGCCGAAGAACGCTTGCAGCAGTTCGCCCAGGGTGAGCGAGGCACCCTGCGCATCGGCATGGAATGTCACCCGTGTTACCAGTGGCTGTTGAAAGTCGTGTCGCCTTACCTGGCCGCGTGGCCGGATGTGGACGTAGACGTCAAACAGAAATTCCAGTTTGGCGGCATCGGCGCGCTGTTCGGTTACGAGATCGACCTGCTGGTCACCCCCGATCCGCTGGACAAGCCGGGCCTCGTATTCGAACCGGTGTTCGACTACGAGCAAGTCCTGGTCGTTGCCGGCAATCACAAGCTGGCCAAGGAGGAATACGTCCAGCCCAAGCAGTTGAGCAACGAGGTGCTGGTGACCTACCCGGTGCCGGTCGACCGTCTGGATATCTACAGCATGTTCCTCACGCCAGCCGGAATCGCACCCAAACGGCATAAGGCCATCGAGACCACCGACATCATGCTGCAGATGGTCGCCAGCGGTCGCGGCGTGGCTGCGCTGCCACGCTGGCTGGTGCTGGAGTACGCGGACAAGATGGATGTGGTGCCAGTACGGCTGGGTGAGAACGGCATTGCGAAACACATCTATCTGGGTGCTCGCGAGGCGGACGTGGGGACTGATTACCTGCGTGCATTCATCGAGCAAGCGAAGGGGCGTGGCGCGGCTTGATTCGTCCTGGCAACGCGATCCATGAGTGCTGCTCATGGGAACATGAAAATATATCCATTTTCATTTGTCGCGGTCGGAGGCCACAATTCGCGGCTGCCCAGTTCGACGGACGCGGGTGTTATTTCAAGGGTTCTCTCATGGCATCCACGATCGAACGCAAGCCGTTGGCGTTACCCGGCGGGCACAAGAAAGTGCTGCTGCATTCCTGCTGCGCGCCTTGCTCGGGCGAAGTGATGGAAGCCATGCAGGCGTCCGGCATCGACTTCACGATCTTCTTCTACAACCCGAATATCCATCCGCTGAAGGAATACGAGCTGCGCAAGCAGGAAAACATCCGGTTTGCAGAGCAATTCGGTATTCCATTCATCGATGCCGACTACGACCGCGACAACTGGTTCGAGCGTGCCAAGGGCATGGAAAACGAACCGGAGCGCGGCATTCGCTGCACCATGTGCTTCGACATGCGTTTCGAACGCACGGCGTTGTATGCGCATGAACACGGTTTTCCTGTGATCACCAGTTCACTGGGCATCTCGCGGTGGAAGAACATGCAGCAGATCAACGATTGCGGTGTGCGCGCGGCGTCGCATTATCCCGACATGCTGTATTGGGAATACAACTGGCGCAAAGGCGGCGGCTCGGCGCGCATGATCGAGATCAGCAAGCGAGAGAACTTCTACCAGCAGGAATATTGCGGCTGCGTCTATTCGCTGCGCGACACCAATCGGCATCGCGTTGAAAGCGGCAGGGAACGCATTCAGCTGGGCGTGAAATTCTACGGCGACGACGACTCCGCAATCGAATCCTGAGCGCGTCGTCCGTACCCGGACGAGTGAGCAGGGCGGTTTGAAAGCGTCGTCCCTTGGCAAGCCCCTGGTCGTGCCGCGTACCGTGTACCGTCCGACGCCTGTCACGGAGCGCCGTGGCGCAGGCCTCGATGCTCCGCTGGAGCATCCGAAGCGACGCGAAACTGACCTGCGCCACTTATCTGCGGCGATTCAGCACGGGATCGAACCGGCTTTCGGCCATTCCATTCGCCGTTCCTGGTCCACGCCGTGAGGGGCGTCTCTTCCACGCGCGCCTCATTTCATGGTTCGCCGTCAGATTCAATCCGAAGCAAACGAACCCTCCTGTCGCGCAGGCATTCGCCAGGCACGCTCCATGACTTCGCCATCAGGCTTTCTGCCTGGCTGATCGCCGGAGCGGTCAAACCCTGCAAGCCAGGCCTCTGAGGCGGATGCGCCTGGACTCGAGCGCGTTGAGGCATGAAGGGACGTATGACCGCGCAGCTGCCTTGGGCAGGCCATGAAGCGGTGAATCGAGGGGCTGGCCTGCGGGCAAGCCAGCCGGCACGCTACATCATGAACGTGGCTAATGGGTCGATGAGATTAATTCACTTTTTTTCATCGATGGCTCCGCATAGAATTTGTCTTCAATGCCGATATCGCAAAGATTTCTGAGCAAAGATCAGAAAATAAAATCGGAAAGCATCGAATAACCAAGGGATGAATCCAGTCTTCATCTCGGAAATCAGGGCGTCAGATCAAAATGAGTAAAGATTTTACTTTTGCCATCAAGCGCATTTGCTTCGATGAAGACTATCGTCCGTCAGACAGTACGCGTATCACGACCAACTTTGCCAACCTGGCCAGAGGGACGAGTCGTCAAGAGAACTTGCGCAACACATTCAGGATGATCGACAACCGTTTCAATGCCCTGGCGCATTGGGACAACCCTGAAGGTAATCGTTATGCCGTCAAGCTTGAAATCATTTCCGTTGAAATGAGCATTGATGGCGAAAGCGGCGATAACCCCCTCCCTTTGATCGAAATATTGAAAACGAATATTGTCGATCAAAAAACCGGTGAGCACATCGAGGGCATTGCGGGGAATAATTTTTCCTCCTATGTACGGGACTATGATTTTAGCGTTCTGCTGCTGGAGCACAACAAGAACCAGTCCGAATTCAGCAAGCCGGATAATTTTGGGGATCTGCACGGGAAGCTGTTCAAGTGCTTCGTGAATTCAAGCGCCTACAAGGCCAATTTCAACAAGCAACCCGTTATCTGCCTGAGCGTCTCCAGCAGCAAGACCTATCACCGGACCGCAAATCAGCACCCGGTATTGGGCATCGAATACCAGCAGGACGAATACTCGCTGACTGACGAGTACTTCCAGAAGATGGGGTTGAAGGTACGCTACTTCATGCCGCCGAACAGTGTTGCGCCTTTGGCTTTTTATTTTTCGGGCGATTTGCTTGGCGATTACAGCGATCTCGAGCTGATCGGCACCATCAGCACGATGGATACGTTCCAGAAGATTTACCGGCCAGAAATTTACAACGCGAATTCCGCAGCAGGGAAGTCCTATCAGCCAAGCTTGAAGCACCAGGATTTTTCGCTTACTCGGATTGTTTACGATCGGGAAGAACGCAGCCGGCTGGCAATCGAGCAGGGAAAGTTTGTCGAAGAGCACTTCATCAAACCGTACCACGCTGTTCTTGAGCAGTGGTCCGCTAACTACGCTCTTTGATTCATCAAAAACACAAGGTCATCTATTGTGAAGAAATTGCTACCGACTTCTACTGCTGGCAGCTTGCCCAAACCCTCCTGGCTCGCACAGCCCGAGACACTGTGGTCACCCTGGAAATTGCAGGATGAGGGGTTGGTCGAGGGCAAGCAGGATGCGTTGCGTTTGTCATTGCAAGAGCAACAACATGCAGGCATCGACATCGTCAGCGACGGTGAGCAAACGCGCCAGCATTTTGTGACGACGTTTATCGAGCATCTCGACGGCGTCGATTTTGCGAACCGCAAGACCGTTCGAATCCGTGATCGCTATGATGCAAGCGTGCCGACGGTCGTTGGTGACGTTGCCCGACAAAAGCCGGTGTTTGTTGAAGATGCCAAATTCTTGCGCCAGCAAACCAAGCAACCCATCAAATGGGCGCTGCCTGGCCCGATGACGATGATCGATACGCTTTATGACGATCATTACAAGAGTCGCGAAAAGCTGGCTTGGGAGTTCGCCAAGATCCTGAACCAGGAAGCCAAGGAACTGGAGGCCGCCGGCGTCGATATCATTCAGTTTGACGAGCCCGCCTTCAACGTCTTCTTTGACGAAGTGAATGAATGGGGCGTTGCGACCCTGGAGCGGGCCATTGAAGGTCTCAAGTGTGAGACCGCCGTGCATATTTGCTATGGCTACGGCATCAAGGCCAATACGGATTGGAAAAAGACGCTGGGGTCGGAGTGGCGGCAGTACGAAGAAGCCTTCCCCAAGCTGCAAAAATCCAGTATTGGGATGGTTTCGCTGGAATGCCACAACTCGCATGTTCCAATGGAACTGATCGAGCTCATTCGAGGCAAGAAGGTGATGGTCGGGGCCATCGATGTCGCAACCGATACCGTTGAAACGCCCGAGGAAGTCGCCAACACGTTGCGAAAAGCCCTTCAGTTTGTCGATGCCGACAAGCTTTATCCTTGCACCAACTGCGGCATGGCCCCGTTGTCCCGTGCAATCGCACGAGGCAAGCTCGAAGCTTTGAGTGCAGGCGCAGAAATCGTCCGGCAAGAACTCTCGAGCTGATTCCGAGCTAACGCGGGAAGTGATGCTCGGGAGGATTGAGGGCGGTGCAGGTTTCAGGGAGTGTCTCGCGGAGGCGCCCTGAATCTCTTCGAATACGCCTCGGTTGCCCGAGTATCCAGTTGAAGCAAGGATCCTTGCCGACTTCGATTGATCCGATAAGCGCAGGCAGGCCCGTACGTTGTTTCTGATCGAAACGGATCGGGCGGCGACGTGGACGGGTTTGCTTGCGCTGATCGAGCCGCACCCAGCATTCAGTATCTACCATGTCACTTTCCAGCACGGCCATCGAGCCATTGAGCTTTCGCGAAGCGCTCGGGCACTATGCATCCGGTATCACGGTGATTACATCGCACACGGATGGCGAGCCGATTGGCTTCACTTGCCAGTCGTTCTACAGCGTGTCGATGAGCCCGCCGCTGGTGTCATTCAGCGTCATGTCCAGTTCGGGCAGCTATCCAGGAATCCGTCAGGCAGGTCGGTTCGCAGTCAATATCCTGTCGGATGAGCAAGTCGCGATTTCCAACCAATTCGCGCGACGAGGCACGGACAAGTGGCACGGAGTCGAATGGCGCGAATCGCCACTGGGTAATCCGATCATCGCCGGCAGCCTTCACTGGGTCGATTGCGAAATTTACGCAGAACACGCCGCAGGTGATCACCTGATCGTGATTGGTGAAGTGAAGGCGTTGAACTTGCAAGAAGCGGCTGCTACGCAGCCATTGCTGTATTTCAAAGGACAGTATCGCAACATCGCCGAGCATGGCACGGTTTGAGCGTTGACTTCCATCGGGCTCTTTGACGCGTCAATCGACGGAGCGCGTGATTCTCTCCGTGCGTTCGTCTGGCGCCGGATCAAGCGCGGTACTGAATACCCCCGTCAAATGGTGAGCCTGGTGGCGATCACGCCTGGTATTCCGTCGATCTCGAGCAGAGCCACCCTTGCCAGACATTCGAAGGAATCCGGAGGACGTCGGTGGCTGGCCGCTGCTTGCCTGTCGAGCGCGCACATTTGATTCGACGCAAGCGCGCGGTAATTGCGCCTCCCGGGTTCGCAATGGCGAGTACACTGAAAATGCCCTAGAAACAGGAGAATGCGATGATCGACGCTGGCCCCCAAAGCACCTTCCGAGGGCTGCCGCTGACCGTGGAGCAGGACGCGGAAGTGAGGCACTACATCAAGGATCGGACTCGGCGTGGGTTGCCATGGGACACGTCGGAGTTGAGTGCGATGCTCAAGGACATGCTGCAACCCCCGGGCGACGGCGACGATGATGGCGATGGTGACGGCGATGCTACCACCGCGCCAGACGAAACCAGAGCGGCTGCCGAGCGCGCGACGGCTTCGATTGACGAAGCGATGGACCCGATCGAGGCGAATGAGGAGTGGAATGCGGCCATGGAGTCGGAGGGCATGAAAGGGCCCAGACGATAACAGCGGCGCAGCGACACCCCGGTTTCCGGTAGCGCCGCATACGATGCGTGCGCGCCGGATGCCAAGCGTTTCAGGAACGGCACGTTCCGCGTTGCGCATGCGCTGAGTCGTACTGGACACGGCACGACTGCCGACGCACACGGCGACCCCCTCGCGTGCATCCCAGCACGCAATCCGTCCGTTCGCAGGTTATTTCGGACGCAGCCAACCGTGGCCCCATGTTGCATGGCGCCAGCGGAACTGTGAGCCACATCTCCTCGCCAAGCGCCCGGCAGCGGGCGCCATGTCAGTGTTTGAGCATGCAGACGGCCACGATTTCGTATCCGGGGTCGGCATGCACGTGCGCCGTCTTTTCCGCTTCCTCATACGAATGAAACGACGTGGCATCTTCAACCGCCGGTGCCATGCCGATATCGCCATCCTCGGCGGTGCAAAGGAACTGCTCGCCGGTCTTCACGACGTAGACGGACAACATGATTCCCTCCATCGTTTGCAGGGGGGAATTCCAGTCTAGCAGGCCAGAAAAGGGGCGCAGGCGGTTTGCAGCGCCTTTACGTGCGGTCTTCGCGAGAGGCATCCCTGCCTCGATGTCCGTGCGTCCTGCCGGTCCACTGATCCGTCTTCGCGGGGGCTCGATCCGACGGGTAATCGGCTAGCACTTGCCGGACGCGAGCGATGGCCGTCAACCCGATTCGGCCGCCCGTGAAAGACCGGATTCACGACCTTCAGCCGGCCGGAATGGCTCGGCACGCGACAGGACCGAAAAGCCGTGCACAATACCCGCATGCAAAATCCAGACCTCGAACACCTCGTCACCGTCACCATGCCCTTTGGAAAGTACAAGGGCCGGCTCATTGCCGACCTGCCGGGGCCTTACCTCAATTGGCTGGCGCGCGAAGGGTTCCCGCGCGGCGAAATCGGCCGGCAGCTTGCGCTGATGCACGAGATCGATCACAACGGCCTGCGGGACTTGCTGGCGCCGTTGCGCAAACGCGGATAACGTCAATCGGGGGCGAATGCCACGGGCTCCCGCATCGACCGACCGTGATCGACGATCCCCCCTCTCTCCAGCCACACCTGCGAAGCGTGCTGAATACACGCATGCGAGCCCAGCGCTGGCCCGCGCGCACCTAGCGTGTCGCCGTTGCTGACCTAGAATATAAAACAGTCCCTTGAGGACGAGTTGATGGCAAGAAAAGGGGTGCCATTATGAGACGCCTTTATTTCCTCGTACCCGATACGCAGATGGCGAAGGCCATCGTCGACGATCTATTGCGCGCACGCATCATCTGGCGCCATATCCACGTTCTCGCCGACCACAGCGTCACACTCGATCAGTTGCCCGAAGCATCGTTGCTGCAAAGCAGCGATGTCGTGCATGCGCTCGAGCGCGGCGTCGCGCTCGGCGGCGCGGCCGGTGCGCTGATCGGCCTCGTCGCGCTGGTATTTCCGCCGGCGGAGCTCGTGATCGCGGGCGGCGCCGTCGTCGGGTTGACGTTGGCCGGAGCGGGTTTCGGGGCGTGGACCGCCGCGATGATCGGCATCGCGGAGCCGAACGCGCGACTCCAGCGATTTCGCGAGGCCATCCAGGAAGGCCAGATCCTGATCATGGCCGACGTGCCGGCATTGCGAGAGCAGGAAATCGAAGAGATGGTCGCCCAGCATTTTCCGAAAGCGGACCTGGAAGGCGCCGAACCTACGTCACCGATCTTCCCCTGACGCGCGACAGCAAGCCGGCCTGCCCGATCCCTGCGTTCATCGACGCGTGTCGTCGAGCGCTCGGCCGCGACCGCGAGCCGCGCGCGGAGCGGGTCGTTCGCACGTTGCACAGGCAACCCTGCTCGCCATTCCGAATCGCGCAAGAGACGCAGGCCCGACCCGCGTGACGCCTTCGGAACCGAAGCGCCGACATCGAACCGTCGGCAAGGAGGTCGTATGGAACTGCACATTCAATCTCACCATTGGGAGCGTCGTACGCCCGACTGGGTCGCCGCTGCCGTGGCCGGTCTCGCGGGCGGTGCGCTGGTGATCGCGCTGGAATTCGTCTGGTCGACCCTCGTGCTCGGCTCGAGCCCGTGGCAACCGACCCACAAGATCGCGGCGATGGTGATGGGCCGCAGCGCGCTCGGCCAGATGACGCAATTCAACCTCGAGATCGTGGCGATGGCGCTGCTGCTGCACTACGTGCTCGGCGCGATCATGGGGATGATGCTCGCCGCGATCATGGCGCCTTTCCGCCTCGATTCGAGCCTGGGCATGGAAGCCGCCATCGGGCTGGCGTTCGGGATCGTCGCGTATGGATGGAACTTCTACGTGATGACGGCCGTGTTCCCGTGGTTCGTCTCCGAGCGGGGTTCCGGGCCTTTGCTCGCCAACCTGTTGTTCGGCGTGGTGGCGGCCATCACCTACGGCAGGCTGGAGCGATTGCGCAAGCAGAACGCGGACGACTGACACATCGCGTTTCCCGCCGCGCGGAGCCTGACCACGCGGCGCCCGCGGGAGACACGGAACCTGGTGTCGGCGGCTCCGGTGAGTGACATGCAGCGAGGCGGCCTATGGCCCTTGCGATTGCCCTGGTCCTGATCATCGTGTTGGCGGTGGGGTTTCACTTTGCCAGTCCGTGGTGGATCACGCCGATCGCGTCGAACTGGGTGCGCATGGACGACATGCTGACGATCACGCTCGTCATCACCGGCGCATTCTTCATCGCCATCAACCTGTTCATCGTGGTCGCACTGGTGCGCTATCGCCACCGCAGCGGGCATCGTGCGGCCTACGAGCCGCACAACCGCAAACTGGAATGGTGGCTGATCGGCCTGACCGTCGTCGGCGTGGCAGCATTGCTGGCGCCGGGCCTGTTCGTCTACGCGGACTACATCCGGCCGCCGCGCAACGTGCTGCAGATGGAAGTGCTCGGCCAGCAATGGCAATGGCGCTTCCGCTTCGCCGGCCCCGGCGGCAAGCTGGGCACGACCGACGTGCGCTACATCAGCAACGACAACCCGTTCGGCCTGAATCCCGCCGACCCCAACGGCCGTGACAACTACCTGATCGAAAGCCCCGAGGTACACCTGCCGCTCAACCGGCCGATCCAGGTCCTGACACGGTCGCGCGACGTGCTGCACGACTTCTACGTGCCGCCGTTCCGCGCGCGGATGAACATGGTGCCCGGCATGGTGACTACCTTCTGGTTCACGCCGACCAAGGCAGGGCGCTACGACATCCTGTGCGCGCAGCTCTGCGGGATCGGGCACTCCGGGATGCGCGGCGTGGTGGTGGTGGAAGACGAAGCCGCGTTCTCGCGCTGGCTGGCGCAGCAGACCACGTTCGCGCAGCAGCAGATGGCCCACGTGCAGGCCGCACCGGCCGCTGCCGGCGGCAGCGCGCAGGCGCTGGCCAACCTGGGCAAGACGCTCGCGGCGGCCAAGGGCTGCGTCGCCTGTCATACCGTGGACGGCAGCCCGCTCGTGGGCCCGACCTGGAAGGGCTTGTACGGCAAGACCGAAACGATGGCCGACGGCAGCACCGCAAAGGTAGACGAAGCCTATCTGCGCGCGTTCATCCGCAATCCGACGGCGCGCGTCGTGAAGGGCTTCTCGCCGATCATGCCGCACTTCGACCTGAGCGAGCAGGAACTGACCGCGCTGGTGGCGTATATCAAGGCGCAAGGCGCGCCGCCCGCCAGCACCGCGGCCCAGCCCGTAGCGGGGCAGACGAAGCAGACGCCATGACCTACGCGCACACCGACCACGTCCCGCACAGCTTCTGGACCCGCTATGTGTGGAGCCAGGACCACAAGGTCATCGCCGTGCAGTACGCGCTGACGGCCATTGCGATCGGCCTGGTCGGCCTCGTCTTGTCGGACCTGATGCGGCTGCAGCTCGGCTTTCCGGGCAAGTTCGCTTTCATCGACGCGAACCACTACTACCAGTTCGTCACCATGCACGGAATGATCATGGTGATCTACCTGCTGACGGCGCTGTTCCTGGGCGGCTTCGGCAACTACCTGATCCCGCTGATGCTCGGCGCGCGCGACATGGTGTTCCCGTTTCTCAACATGCTGAGCTACTGGGTCTACCTGCTGGCCGTGCTGGTGCTGGTGTCGAGCTTCTTCGTGCCGGGCGGACCGACCGGCGCGGGCTGGACGCTGTATCCGCCGCAGGCGATCCTGCCGGGCACGCCAGGCGTGGAATGGGGCATCGTGCTGATGCTCGTGTCGCTGGCGATCTTCATCGTCGCGGCCACGATGGGCGGACTGAACTACGTGACCACCACGCTGCAGGCACGCACGCGCGGCATGACGCTGATGCGCATGCCGCTTACGGTGTGGGGCATCTTCATCGCGACCATCATGGCGCTGCTGGCGTTTCCGGCGCTGTTCGTGTCGGCGGTGATGATGCTGTTCGACCGGACGCTCGGCACCAGCTTCTTCATTCCGGCCGTGGTGTCGATGGGGCAGACGCTCAAGCATGCCGGCGGCAGCCCGCTGCTGTTCCAGCACCTGTTCTGGTTCTTCGGGCATCCGGAGGTCTATATCGTCGCGCTGCCGGCCTTCGGTATCGCGTCGGATCTCATCAGCACGCACGCGCGCAAGAGCATCTTCGGCTACCGGATGATGGTGTGGGCGATCGTCATCATCGGCGCGCTGAGCTTCGTGGTCTGGGCGCACCACATGTTCATCGCCGGCATGAATCCGTACTTCGGCTTCTTCTTCGCCACCACGACGCTCATCATCGCCGTCCCGACCGCCCTCAAGGTCTACAACTGGGTGCTGACGCTGTGGCGCGGCGATATCCACCTGACCGTGCCGATGCTGTTCGCCATCGGCTTCATCAGCACCTTCGTGCTGGGCGGGCTGACCGGGCTCTACCTCGGCAACGTGAGCGTGGACATTCCGCTGTCGAATACGTATTTCGTGGTCGCGCACTTCCATATGGTGATGGCCGTGTCGCCGATCCTCGTGGTGTTCGGCGGCCTCTATCACTGGTACCCGAAGGTGACGGGCCGCATGCTCGACGACACGCTCGGGCGCGCGCACTTCTGGATCACGTTCGTCGGTACCTATGCGATCTACTTCCCGATGCACTATCTCGGCATCCTCGGCATGCCGCGGCGGTATTACGCGTATCAGGGCTACAGCTTCATTCCGCATTCGGCGCAGACGCTCAACACGTTCATCACGATCATCGCGCTGATCGTCGCGGCGGCGCAGTTGCTGTTCCTGTTCAACCTCGCATGGAGCCTCAGGCACGGCAGGCGTGCGGACGGCAACCCGTGGCGGGCCACTACGCTCGAATGGCAGACGCCGCAAACGCCGCCCGTGCACGGCAACTGGGGGCCGACGCTCCCCGTCGTCTATCGCTGGGCGTACGAATACAGTCCGCCGGGGCAGGAGGAAGACTTCGTGCCGCAGAACCAGCCGCCCGCGACGACGCCCGAACCTGAAGCGCCCCATCCGACGCTGCACCCCGGCGAGGCACACAAATGACCACGCTGCCGCGCCCCTTCGTTCCCGACGCACCATCCGGCTTGTCGAATGCGGGCCGCACCGGCCTGGTCGTTTTCATGGCGGTTGCCACGATGCTGTTTTCGCTGCTGCTGCTCGCCTATGCGATGCGCATGCGCGAATCCGACTGGCAGCCGATCCCGCATCCGGCGCTGCTGTGGTGGAACACCGGCGCGCTGGCGCTGGCCAGCCTCGCGATGCAGCGTGCCCGGCAACTCACCATGCATCGCACGGCATGGCTGGTGAGCGGCGGCGTGCTGGCGGCCGTGTTCGTGATCGGGCAACTGACTGCGTGGCACATGCTGTCGGCGGCCGGGGAGACCGTCACCGTCAATCCGTCCAACAGCTTCCTCTACCTGCTCACCGGTCTGCACGGAGTGCATGTGCTCGGCGGGCTGGTGGCGTGGGCCGTGACGATCGCGCAGCTCCGGCGCGCGAACCCGTTCCGGGCCCGTCACGCCATCACGCTGTGCGCGCTCTACTGGCATTTCCTGCTCGCGGTCTGGCTCGTGCTGCTGGCGGCGATGTGGTGGCTGACCCCTGGGATCGTCGCGGCCCTCTGCGGGCCGCTATATGGAGCCGCGCCATGACCGCGCCCACGGCCCGCACCGAATCCGCTGCCGAATCGCCCGCGGCTTTGACCGCCGACGCGCGCCCCGATGGGTGGCGCGGCATCGTCACGGACTGGTCGTCCGACCGCGAAGCCTTCAGGGTGCCGTGGGGCAAGGCGATGATGTGGATCTTCCTGCTGTCGGACACCTTCGTCTTCAGCAGCTTCCTGATCGGCTACATGACGGTGCGCATGTCGACCACGGCGCCGTGGCCCGATACCGCGAAGGTGTTCGGGCTCAGCGTGGGCGGCGTGGAAGTGCCGTTGCTGCTGATTGCGATCATGACGTTCACGCTGATCAGCAGCAGCGGCACGATGGCGATGGCCGTCAACTTCGGCTACCGGCGCAACGCACGGCCCGCCGCCGCGCTGTTGCTGGCGACCGCACTGCTGGGCGCGACTTTCCTGTCGCTGCAGGCGTTCGAATGGAGCAACCTGATCTTCCGAGAAGGAATTCGCCCGTGGGGCAACCCGCTGGGCGCGGCGCAGTTCGGCGCGTGCTTTTTCACGATCACCGGGTTCCACGGCTTTCACGTGACCTGCGGCGTGATCTACCTGTTGCTGATCGCGCGCAAGATCCTGCAGCCGGGGTTCACCGAACACGGCAACTTCCAGATCGTCGAGATTGCCGGCCTGTACTGGCACTTCGTCGACCTGGTGTGGGTGTTCATCTTCGCGCTGTTCTATTTGTGGTGAGGCTGGCCATGGAACACACCGATCCCGCCGATCGACCCGACGCCGCGCACGGCCAACAGCATCCGATCGGCCTCTACCTGAAGATCTGGGGCCTGCTGTTCGTGCTGAGCACGTTCTCGTATCTGGTCGACTACTTCAACGTGCAGGGCGTGATGCGCTGGGTGCTGATCGTCGTGCTGATGATCGCGAAGGCCGGGCTGATCGTGTCGATCTTCATGCACATGATGTGGGAGCGGCTGGCGCTGGTGTACGCGATCCTGATACCGCCGCTGACCCTGCTCGTGCTCATGGTGTTGATGGCGGCGGAAGCGCATCACACGTTCGGGATGCGGGAGCTGTTCTTTCGCTGATGCGTTTGCCGGTTGTGTGTTGGTGCGATGGGGGCTGCACATCGCGATAGGCGCGATGCGTGCGATACGTGCGCCATCGACGGACGCTGTGTTGGAGCGGTCGGCGCCACGTCGTCGGGGAACGACGCGTCGCGGACATCCGTTCACGCAAACCTGAAGGGAGGACCCTATGAAATTTTCACGTCGACGTTTTATTGCCGTCACCACCGTTCTCGCCTCTGCGCTCGCCGTTGGCCGCCGCGCGGCGGCAGCAGATGCCGGTGCCGGTGTCGTGCAGGAAACCGATGCAAACGCGCAGGCGCTCGGCTACAAGACGGACGCCAGCCGGGTCGACCATGCGAAGTACCCGAAATTCCAGGCGGGCGAGGCCTGTGCAAATTGCCAGTTCTTCCAGGGCAAGGCCGGCGCGACGACGGGGCCGTGCGCGATTTTCGGCGGCAAGCAGGTCAATGCGAAAGGCTGGTGCAACACTTATACGAAAAAGGCGTAGCGAGGGAGGAATGGCCTGGCGAGCCACGGTCTTGCTCATTCAGCGCCGCGCCGGTGCCGGGTTCACTCAACGTCGAACCATGAGGTTTGGCAGTGCGGGGCTTTGCGGCTCCACGGCTCATTCAGGTGTGAACCTGCGGTTCGCGCAAGTTGAAACGACTCGTGGTCCGGCTCACGTTACGTGGAACTATCTCCAGCACCAAGAGCGGGGACGCTGGATCGCAACAAAGGTCGCTGATCGCTCCCTCTCGGCCCGTCGCGTTGAGGCGAGACAGCCATTCAACGTCGGTACGAATTCGTCTCATTTCCCATGTGCAGCACCGCTCAGAAGATCGGCAATGGCGGTGACGCTCTTCTGCATGCGGTTTGCGTATTTTTCCGTGCTTTGCCGACGCAGCACTCACCCAATCCAGCCCGGGTTTAGCGGGACGCGTACGCTCGCGTGCTCGTCAATTCGCGAGAAGTTCCACCATGGCGGGCGTCGTCAACTCGGCGCTGCTACCCCTAAACCAAACGAGGAATGATGAAATCGTCGAATCAAGGCTGAGTATCGCGACTTTCTGCCGTTCGGAGAATGGATTCTTGCCGAACCAGCTGTAGATCTTCTGCTTGAGAAGACTGAGCAGGCCCCAGGGACGAATGATCTTGCGCAGTCGTGCAGTCTCCTTTGCAAATGCCTCGCATGTTTCATCGGCATCACGCCTTTTCGACTGAACCAGCGGCAGCACTTCCGCCATCGCATCGATTTGATCTCGTAGCGTTACCTTGGCTTCCTCGACCTTGACTGTTTCGTCCTCGACTTCTTTGGCCTTCCGGTGCGTGCCCTTGGCGGCAACGAATACAAGCGGAAGAGCAACGAGGCCGCCCAAAACGAACGCCCCTCCGGACATACCGGCGCCACCCGCGGCCAGGGAACCACCACCGAACCACGCTAGCGTGGCATTCGTCGCAGCAACGCCTGACAATTCAGCGATGGCGGCCCCCGTCGAAGCCGCGCCGAACGTAGAAACGAGTGCCCAGGAGCCGATCGCCATCGTACTGCCAGTCACCACGCCCGCGCCAATAGACGAGACAGAACCGTACTCTTTCTGAAATTTGGCGATCTGCGACAACGTAGACGTAGTGGCCTCGATATTGCCAATCCATTCCGTCTTGGCTCGCAGACTTCCGTTCAGAACGGCTTCACCCTTGTCCAATGACTTTTTGGCCTTTTCGAGCGCCATGCCGATGGCATTCACATTGGCGTGAATCTCGGATTCCGCCGACTTGGCCTCTTTGTATGCATTCTGGTACGCGTTGAAGCTTTCCTGGTAAGCCTTCTGTGCATCTTCCAGGCGCGACACGCCGCCCAGAGTCACCACATTGCCTACCAACTTGAGCGAGCCTTTGATGATCCCCATGCTTCCACCTTGATTATTTTTTGACTATTCGGATTTCGTTCGAATAGGGCCGAGACCGGATTGCCACCCTTTGCCCGGTATACGACGATCTCGGGCAAACCTTTAGCCGGCCAGGCGCGAAGCGTTGCGAGGTGAACTACCGATTCGACGTCGACGAGAACAGTCTGTCCGGCGACCAAGCGAAGCTGCTGAAGAGGCTAACGCATGATGGATACGACCGCGTTGGAGGATCATCCGTGAAGGCGGCCACGATGGTGGAATGCGATGTTCGGCAGGGCGGTAGTCGGGATGGAGATCCGCGAAACATTCAGTCCTCGTTCCCACCAGGCGCAAGCCCCTCCTTCACGAATCATCGCCAGGCCACAACGGCAGTGGCGTGCTATCGATCGCGTAGTCGGCGAGAGCCTTGCCGTCCAGCCATTTCGGCCGCGGGCCGAGGCCTGACCAACTGCGACCCGACGACGGATCGTAGTACTTCGCCGCTGCTCGCTTCGGCTTCGTCGGCACGTAGCCCAGCGCCGACAAGACTTCCTGCTGGGTGATTCCGTACAGCGCGACCTGCTCCTTGAAGGCTGCCAGAGCCGCTTTCTTTTCCGTCACCTTCGCCTGAGTCAACAGAAGATCGATCTCTCCCAGTTCGCGTTGCAGTGCCTGAAGGGTCAAGGTTTCCATTTGTCTGTTCCGCGCCTTGTCTCAAGGTAGTGTCGTGCGTTCATTCCGTATGTCTCGCACGTCGAACGCCGGATCGAACAGCCGTGCCGGCTTGTTATTGTCACCACGCAGACAGGCCATGATCGGCTCGATGTGCGAGGCGCGCGCGCTCCGCATCCGGTCGCGCGTTCGCGCGACGCAGTGCTTCCGCCGTTACCGGTCGCTCGTCCTGAAATCGCGAGACGCGCCTTAACCGAAAGGCGTCACCGACTGGATCGCGAGCCTGAGCGTGAAAATAACGCCCGCTGTCGCCAACAACGCCAGCAGGCCACCGAGACATTGATAGGCGATCGGGTACCAATGGTCCTTGAACGTCTCGATCTTCGTCCCTTTCATTCTCTGTCTCCTGAGATCGCTTTCAAACAGGAACACAAGCACTCGGCAACATCGATCGTCAGCCATCCGCATGCGCGAGCGACCTACGTTCGCGTGTCGCTCCATCCGGGCCGCGTCACCGCAAAGGCTGGTACTTCCTCGCATCCCGGCGATCAGTGCCGCCGCCGGCAGGCGATGCGCCGCGCTCCTTCGACGAAGCCCGAAGCGTCCATGCGAAAGCGAGGCCGAGCAGACCGGAGATGCAGTACCAGGGCAGTGCAGGGGCGGACACGATGTCGGAGACGAAACCGAAAATCGCGGGAACGGATGCAATCGCGATCTGGTTGATGGCCATCGCAGCACCGAGCACTTCACCGACCTGCCCGTCCTCCGCGCTGTCCGACAGCCAGACCACCCACGGGCCGTACCAGCCGAAACAGCACACGCCGACCAGCGCGGAGAACGTGACGACGACCCACGTCGCCGAATGCGCGGGCAGCGATGCCGCGGCGACCAGCGCAACGGGCGTGATGCCGAGGCACAGCGTGACGAACCGGCGCTTGCCGTCGGCGATGCGGTCGCTGATCGCCGACAACACGATCCGGCCTGCCGAGCCGCTCAACTGGACGATGAACAACACCCACGCGGCATCGGTCGGTGAATAGCCGAAACGACGCTGCGCGAAGATCGCCCAGAAGATCGAGATCGCGGTCTGCGCGCCGACGAGCACGGCACCGACCACGGAGATGCGCCGGAATCCGGCGTCGCGGAGATGGTGCTTCAGGCCATCCAGCGCGGACGCGGACGCACGCTGCGCGTGCCGCGGTGAATTCCGGAAAACGGCGCCGTACACGATGGCGGATGCCGCGAGCACGATGCTCGCGCCGAGCATCGCGCGCGTCCAGTCCGTGTGGATGAGCAGGGCGGGAAAGAACACCGCCGCCAGTGCGCCGCCAAGCGGTAGCGCAGCCTGCCTGACGCCCATCGCGAGGCCGCGCTCGCCGGGCGGAAACCAGTGATAGATCGCCCGGCTGCCGCCTGGCTGAACCGGGCTGTAGCCGACGCCGATCATCAGCATGCCGGCAACGAGCCCCGCGTAGCCGGAGGACAGCGCCACGAGCGTCATCGCGACGCTCAATATCGCCAGGCCGAGGACGACGGGCCAGCGCTCGCCGTATTGATCCAGCACGCGCCCGACGAGCGCGAGCCCGAGAATGGGGACGACGTTCGAGAACGTCGCGAGGCCACCGATCTGGCCGAGCGAAAGTCCGAACGTCTTCTGCGCGAACGTGCCCCACACACCGATTCCCTGACTCACGAGCGCCGCGGTCAGTTGCGTCAGTGTCGATACGCCGAGCACGTACCACCGATAGTCTGCTGACTTCAACCGGACAACTCCGTTGCAAGGCTCATGCGAATTCAGGTTGACGCGGGCTCGCGAGGCGGCCGGCCTCGGCATCGTGCAGATGGTTCGACAATTTGCGGTAGTAGCGGGCCATGTCGTTCAGCAGGTCGATGCTCGATTGCCGCAGGAGCGACCAGTCCGGCACGAATTCGGTCGCCGAGCAGAAGTCGTCGAATCCCTGGACGAGCGATGCGAAATGCCCGCGCTCCGTTTCGCCGAGATGATCGTGGATGAAGGCGAGATCCTGCTTCCACGTGTCGTCCGGACGCTTCAGCACATCGCGGTGCCAGCGGGAAAAGCGTGACGCGGCAAACGTGAATTCCGCGTGGTTGTACAGCTCCTCCGGCAGCGAGATCAGCATGGCCCTGCCGAGATCTTCACCGTTCTGGCGATAGCGCCGCGATGCCGGGATGACTTCCTTGAGTCCATGGATCGCGTAGCGGTCGAGTTTCCACGCGTCCGTACCCGCGAGACGGTTGGCGAAGTCGTCGTAGAGTTGCTGATGGTCGACGCCGCCGATACCGACATCTTCGTGCGACACCTCCGACAGGCGCGTCGCGCAACGATAGAGCACGTCACGATGCGTCGCCGATTCCGTCTGCTCCGCGGTGCCTAGCAGCCGGAACGTCAGCGCGCAGAAGCTTGCCGCGCCCGTCCCGGGGCTGCGCCAGTTCTTGAAGAAGATGCAGCGTGCGGTTTCGTTCCACGCGCGCGCCGTGAATTCATCGAAGAACGATTCGATGACCGCCGTCGCGTCGGATGCCTGCTCGTACGCTTCGTATAGCGCGTTTCGTACTTCGGGATTGGTCACCAGCGCGATCTCGACGCCGGCGATCTTGCTCATGTTGCTCATTCGCTAAGCCTCCTAACACTCGCTATCAGTGGGCGACGGAGCGCGGATGGACGCGTGCGGCTCCGCTTGTGCGACGCGCGGCGGTCGAGCCGCGCGCGTCAGCCTGATGAGCGTAAGGGGGCGTGTCGATGCGTTATGTCGATGGCAGGTCAGGACTGTCGATTTCCTGCCGCTCGGCCGCGCCCCGGCGCCGGAGATGTCGCGGCGAGAGGCCGAATGCCTTGCGCATCGAATAGGCGAAATGAGGGGCCGACGCGAAGCCCACGGTGTTCTGGATGTCGACCACCGGCAACGTGGTCGAGAAGAGTAGCCGTTTCGCTTCTGCGAGGCGGGTATCGAGTACGTACTGGCCGATCGACTGACCCTGTTCGGCATGGAACCATCTCGACAGCGTGCGTTCGGATGTGCCGAACTGACGCGCGAGCGTCGCGCAGGACAGGTCGCCGTCGAGGTGCTCGCCGATATGAATCCTGACCTCGCGCACGATGTCCGCCGGCTCGCGCGAGCGCGACGGCAGGACGGAGGTCATGATGCGACCGGCTTCCTGCAGGATGAGCAGGTCGAGTTCGTACGGGCCGAGAAGCGGGCCGGATTTTCGGGCGAGATGCGCACGCACGCGCAGCAGATCGGCGAGGAGCAGCGACGTTCCCCATTTCTCCGACTGTTGTCTGGGCGAGCGCAGATCTGCGTTGACCTGCGGCATCAGGTTGTCGATATTCAGGTAGTAGCAGAGATGGCGCTGTCCGGGTGTCGCGGATACGTGATGGATGTGCCGCTCGGGAACGAACCAGAGGCTTCCGCTCGCCAGGACATCGCCGCGCGCCTGGCGCGGCGACGACACCGAAAAGATGCCGTCGAGCGGTACGAACAGCATGTCGTACGAGTGGGCATGCGGGCCATTGGAATAATGGCCTTGATTGTCGCAGACGACGTCGAAATCGATGTTCATTGCAACGCTGCGGTTAAAAGGAACAGGTGAAGTGTAGGACGAAAGCGGGAAAGGGAGCTGCAGGTGGATCTAGAAGACTTCGGATACGGGGGCGTAACGGGAAATCCGAAGGATGGAAATAGGAAGCCAGGTACGGGGACAACCGGGAAACGGTATCGGATGCGGTCGGGAGCAGCGAAGCACGGCATTCCGACTGGGTCGAGCGACTGTACAAAGCGAGTGTCGCGAAGGCGATACAACGTCGCATGGTTGAAGCATGCGCACCTTCACATCCACGACCAGGGGGACAGGGCCTTTCCGCACAGGGGAATCTTCGTCAGCGTTCCGCTACCACCGCCATTGACGAACATTACAGTGATCCGATGAATTCCACGATCCTGCCCGTGACCTCCTGAGGCCGCTCGAGGCTCGGCAAATGGGCGGTACCGGATATCGGGTGGAAGATACCGCCAGGTACGGTATTCGCGACGTAACGGCTACGTTCCTGAATGCCGGGAAGGTCAAGCTCCCCGCACATCACCAATGTCGGAACCGAAATTTCTTCCAGTCGCCCATATGCAATCGGCGCATCGGTGTTCATGCCTGCCGGGGGCAAAGCGAGAGCGACAGCGTTCATCTCGTCGAACAGCTTGCGGGCCTCGCCGTTCACGCGCCCTTCGTGCTGAAGCGGGCCGTCAAGCCAGAGACGCGTGCGTATCGCAATGGCTTCTTCAAAATGGCTGCTGGCCTCAGCATCTGCTAAACGGGCAATCAAATCGTCAACCTGCGGCGCATGGATCATTTTCGGCGCGCCGGTCACATTCGGCGCAACTAGAACAAGCGCGCGAACATGTGACGGATATCGAAGCGCTGCGTCGAGTGCAATGCCCCCGCCTTGAGAGCAGGCAACCAGTATTGGAGGAGCGCCGTTTGACACCGACTTGATAACGGCGATCAAATCCTCAACGGAAGAATGGCTCTCTGCTTCAGCAGTAGTTTCTCCAAAGCCTCGTCGATCATAGGCAATGGCTTGGAGACTCGCGCCTGTTTCACGCATCTGGTGGCCCCACATCCGGCGGTCCGCGACGCGTGCGTGCAAAAACACGATCGGGTCTCCACTGCCGACGACTTCGGTCGCCAGCGCGGCGCGACCGGACGTGACCAGAATGCTGTTCTTCATGAGCTGTCCGATATCTGAGAATGGGCTGAACACCCGATGTGCGGGGCGTTTCGTTTCCGGCGTCAAACGGGCCGGGCTCGGGTGAAGCTAGCCCTATCCGACTGACGGCCATGCAAAAGTTGCAGGTTTCCCACCAGGCGTGCCGATTGAACTACGCGTGTGCCGTGTTCGCGGATCAAGGTAGCATCAAAGACTCTCGCGCGCAGTCGGCCGAGGTCGCGGCGACGGCATGGGCCACAAGCAACCTGCAGCAGCAGGGAAACCATCAGACGTCGAACGTTCCGAAACAACTGGATTTTGCCGTCCGGCCTTTCCCGATCCTCCCCATCTCACCTGCCACCTTGAATCGGGTCTCAATCGCCGTGGCCAGGAATGACGGACCGCGAGCGCATCGGGGCATGCGCCATGTCCAAACCGGGCTCCAGCTTGAGCGAACAGCGTTCCGGGGAAAGGGAATCCCGGCCGCCAGCCGCCTGCCCATGACGCCCCCAGGGTCGTCATGGAAAACTGTATGAATATACAGTATAGTGTCCGTCGAAATCGAGTCGCACGGGCACGACCTTGCGGCCCGCGCGCCGCGCCTGCGGGCATCCGCCGCAGCGTCCCGGCACCGTGAACTCTGGCTAACTCATTCAGACGGGCAGGCAAATTGTCATCCAGCAATCTGATCCGCATTCGCGGAGCACGTCAGCACAACCTCAAGAATCTCGATCTCGACCTGCGCACCGGCGAGATGACGGTCGTCACCGGCCCGTCGGGCTCCGGCAAGTCGAGTCTCGTGTTCGACACGCTGTACGCGGAAGGCCAACGGCGCTACGTCGAAACGTTCAGCGCGTACGCACGGCAATTCCTCGACCGGATGGATCGCCCGCAGGTCGAGCGCGTCGACGGCGTGCCGCCCGCGATCGCGATCGACCAGACCAACCCGGTCCGCAGCTCGCGCTCCACGGTCGGCACGATGACCGAGCTGAACGATCACCTGAAGCTGCTGTACGCGCGCGCGGCCGAGCTGTTCGACCGCAAGACTGCGCGTCAGGTGCGGCACGACACGCCGGAGACGATCTACGCGGATCTGGTCGCGCGCACGCAGGCGGACGATCCGCGCGTCGTCGTCACGTTCCCGGTCGAACTGCCGGAAACGGTGTCCGACGAAGAAATCGCGCAGTGGCTGTCCGCGAGCGGCTATACGCGCGTGCAGGCGCAGCGTGAGGTCGCGTCGGCCACCGGGCCGCGCAAGGTGCTCGACGTGGTGGCCGACCGCTTCCGTGTGCAGAACACCGACAAGGTGCGTGTCGTCGAGGCGATCGAGGCGTCGCTGAAGCGCGGCGGCGGGCGCGTGAACGTGTACGTGCTCGCGGCGGAGCCGGAAAGCCCGGATGGCGCGGCCGCCGAGCCGCAGGTGTGGCGTTTCTCCACCGGGCTCCACGATCCCGACAGCGACCTGCGCTATGCGGAGCCGCAGGCGGCGCTGTTCTCGTTCAATTCGGCGTACGGCGCGTGCGAAACGTGCCGCGGCTTCGGCCGCGTGATCGGCGTCGATCTCGGCCTCGTGATCCCCGACGCGCGCAAGACGCTGCGCGGCGGCGCGATCAAGCCGATGCAGACCCCCGCCTGGAAGGAGTGCCAGGACGACCTGATGCGCTACGCGGCGAAAGCCGGCATCCCGCGCGACACGCCGTGGGCCGAGCTGTCGGATGCCGAGCGCGACTGGGTCGTCAACGGCTCGCCGGACTGGAACGGCAAGTGGCAGAGCCAGTGGTACGGTGTGAAGCGCTTCTTCGGCTATCTCGAGTCGAAAGCGTACAAGATGCATATCCGCGTGCTGCTGTCGAAATACCGCAGCTACACGCCGTGCGACGTGTGCGGCGGTGCGCGCCTGAAGACGGAATCGCTGCAATGGCGGCTCGGCTCGAAGGACAACGCCGACGGCGTGCTCGCGCCGGCCGGCCGTTTCCTGCCGCGTGGCGTCGACTGGAGCCGCGCGCAGCTCGAAGCGCTGCCGGGCCTGACCGTGCACGACCTGATGCTGTTGCCGATCGAGCGCATTCGTCGCTTCTTCGACGGCATCAGCCTGCCGAGCGCGCTGCTCGACGATGCGCTGAAGCTGCTGCTTGCCGAGGTGCGCACGCGCCTGAAGTACCTGTGCGACGTGGGGCTCGGCTACCTGACGCTCGACCGGCAGAGCCGCACGCTGTCGGGCGGCGAGGTGCAGCGGATCAACCTGACGACGGCGCTCGGCACGTCGCTCACGAAAACCCTGTTCGTGCTCGACGAACCGAGCATCGGGCTGCATCCGCGCGATCTCACGCGGATCGTCGAGGCGATGCAGCGGCTGCGCGACGCGGGCAATACGCTGGTCGTGGTTGAACACGATCCGTCGGTGATGCTCGCGGCCGACCGGCTGATCGACATGGGGCCCGGCCCGGGCGAGCGCGGCGGCACGATCGTCTACGACGGCACGCCGGGCGACATCCGTTCGGCGCATACGCTCACGGGCGAGTACCTCGGCGGCCGCAAGCATGTCGCGCACGCGTCGAACTGGGCGCGTCGGGTGGTCGACGCGAACACGCCGCGCATCGTGCTCGAAGGCGCGAGCGAGCACAACTTGCGCGACGTGACGGTCGAGATTCCGCTGCAGCGGCTCGTCTGCGTGACGGGGGTGTCAGGGTCCGGCAAGTCCACGCTGCTGCAGGACGTGCTTTATCCGGCGATGGCGCGGCACCACGGCAAGGCGACCGAGTCGCCGGGTGCGTACCGCGGCCTGACGGGCGCCGACCAGGTAGGCGACGTCGTGTTCGTCGACCAGTCGCCGATCGGCAAGACCACGCGGTCGAACCCGGCGAGCTACGTCGGTGCGTTCGATGAAATCCGCAAGCTGTTCGCGAAGGCGCCGCTCGCGCTGCAACGCGGCTATGGCGCGGGCACGTTCAGCTTCAACTCGGGCGACGGCCGTTGCCCTACCTGCGGCGGCTCGGGCTTCGAGCACATCGAGATGCAGTTCCTGAGCGACGTCTACCTGCGCTGCCCGGATTGCGACGGCAGCCGCTACCGCGCCGAGATTCTCGAAGTGCGGATCGAGCGCAATGGCCGCGCGCTGAGCATTGCCGACGTGCTCGACCTCACGGTCAGCGAAGCGGCCGCGTTTTTCGCGACCGACGCCGAGGTGCTGCGCGTGCTGCAGCCGATCGTCGACGTCGGCCTCGAATATGTGAAGCTCGGCCAGCCGGTGCCGACGCTGTCGGGCGGCGAAGCGCAGCGGCTGAAGCTGGCCGGCTTCCTCGCCGAATCGGCCGCAGCGGTCAACGGGCGCCGGGTCGTCACGGAAGAAGCGCGCATCGCGCGGGCAAAGCTGTTCATGTTCGACGAGCCGACCACCGGGCTGCACTTCGACGACATCGCGAAGCTGATGCAGGCGTTCGGCAAGCTGCTCGCAGCTGGCCATTCGTTGATCGTGATCGAGCACAACCTCGACGTGATCCGCGCGGCCGACTGGCTGATCGATCTCGGCCCGGAAGGCGGCGACGGCGGCGGGCTCGTGCTGTGCGCGGGCACGCCCGACGACGTGAAGGCCTGCGCCGAATCGCATACCGGCGTCGCGCTGCTGCAATACGACCGCGCAATGGATGCCGAGCTGGCGCTCGCCGACGAAGGCAAGCCGTTGCAGGCCGTGCTGAATGCGGCGCGCGAGCGGCGTGCGATCGAAGGCGAGGACGTCGTGCGGATCGTCAACGCGCGCGAGCACAACCTGAAGGCGCTCGACGTCGACATCCCGCACGGCAAGTTCAACGTGATCACCGGCGTGTCGGGTTCCGGCAAGTCGACGCTCGCATTCGACATCCTGTTCCACGAAGGCCAGCGTCGCTACCTCGAATCGCTGAACGCGTATGCGCGCTCGATCGTGCAGCCGGCCGGCCGCCCCGAAGTCGATGCGGTGTACGGCATTCCGCCGACCGTCGCGATCGAGCAGCGGCTGTCGCGCGGCGGGCGCAAGAGCACGGTCGCGACCACGTCCGAGGTCTGGCACTTCCTGCGGCTGCTGTACGTGAAGCTCGGCCTGCAGCATTGCATCCATGACGGCACGCCCGTCACGTCGCAGTCCGTCGAATCGATCGCCGCGCAGTTGCTGCGCGATCATCGCGGCGAGCACGTCGGGCTGCTCGCGCCGCTCGTCGTCAACCGCAAGGGCGTCTATACGGATCTCGCGAAGTGGGCGAAGGCGCGCGGCAGCACGCATCTGCGGGTCGACGGCGAATTCGTGCCGGTCGATCCGTGGCCGAAGCTCGACCGCTTCCGCGAGCACACGATCGAGCTGCCGGTGGCCGATATCGTCGTGTCGCCGGACAACGAGGCCGAACTGCGGCGCGTGCTCGACGAGACGCTCGAGCTCGGCAAGGGCGTGATGCATCTGCTCGCGCCGCTCGACGGGCTGCACCATGCGATGCAGAACGATCATTCGACCGCGCGTGTCGGCACGGTCAAGGTGCTGTCGGTCAAGCGCGCGTGCCCGGTGTGCGGCACGAGCTACCCGGAGCTCGACCCGCGGATGTTCTCGTACAACAGCAAGCATGGCTGGTGCACGACCTGCGTCGGCACCGGCGTCACGCTCACGCGCGAACAGCGTGCCGCGTACGACGACACGGTGCTCGCCGGCGATGATCGTGGCCGTGAGCAGACACTGCCGTCCGACGAGCAGGAACCGGAAGGCGTGGGCAACGAGCCGTGCCCGGATTGCCACGGCACGCGGCTGAACCCGTCCGCACGGGCTGTCACGTTCGACGCGCATCCGATCGTCGAGGTCGCGCAATGGACGGTGTCCGACACGCGCCGCTGGATCGACGGGCTGGAACTGACGGGCCGCGACGCGCAGATCGCACGCGACATCGTCAGCGAGATCGGCAGCCGCCTCGCGTTTCTGGAGGAAGTCGGGCTCGGCTACCTGAGCCTCGATCGCGCGGCGCCGAGCCTGTCGGGCGGCGAAGCGCAGCGCATCCGGCTCGCCGCGCAGCTCGGCAGCAACCTGCAGGGTGTCTGTTACGTGCTCGACGAACCGACGATCGGCCTGCATCCGCGCGACAACCAGATCCTGCTGGACGCGCTGCGCAAGCTCGGCGACAAGGGCAATACGCTCGTCGTCGTCGAGCATGACGAGGACACGATCCGCCGCGCCGATCACATCATCGACGTTGGCCCGGGCGCGGGCAAGCGCGGCGGCACGCTGGTCGCGCAGGGCGCGGTCGCGGATCTCGCCGCGCAGGCCGATTCGGTGACGGGGCGCCTGCTCGCGCAGCCGATGACGCACCCGCTGCAGCCGCGTCGCAGTGTGAGCCTGCCGGGCAAGAAGGGTGGCGATGCGGTGCCGGAAGCCTGGCTGACCGTGCATGGCGCGCGGCTGCACAACCTGCGTGACGTCACGGTCGGCATTCCGCTCGCTCGGCTCGTCGCGGTGACGGGCGTGAGCGGCTCGGGCAAGTCGACGCTCGCGCGCGACGTGCTGATGACGAACCTGCTCGACGCGGTCGGCCGCTCGGTGCTGTCGTCGCCGGCCACGCGCCGCGCACGCAAGGCCGCGCAGCAGGACGCGCCGGCCACCAACCGCCGTTCGAGCGTGCTCGCGCGCAGCGCTCCGCGGCCGTCGCTGAGCGTCACGCATGCGTGGCAGGGCTGCGAGTCGCTGAGCGGCTGGGAGCAGATCGATCGCGTGCTGGAAGTCGACCAGACGCCGATCGGCAAGACGCCGCGCTCGTGTCCGGCCACCTATATCGGCGTGTGGGACACGATCCGCAAGCTGTTCGCCGATACGCTGGAATCCCGTGCGCGCGGCTACACGGCGTCGCGTTTCTCGTTCAATACCGGCGACGGGCGCTGCCCCGCATGCGAGGGGCAAGGCGTGCGCACGATCGGGATGAGCTTCCTGCCCGACGTGAAGGTGCCGTGCGACGTGTGTCACGGGCAGCGCTTCAACCCGGAGACGCTCGCCGTTACGTGGCGCGGCCGGAACATCGGCGACGTGCTGACGATGGAGATCGACGAGGCGGTGGAGTTTTTTGCGCCGATCTCGAACATCGCGCATCCGCTGCAGCTGATGAAGGATGTCGGCCTTGGCTACCTGACGCTCGGCCAGCCGTCGCCGACGCTGTCGGGCGGCGAGGCGCAGCGCATCAAGCTCGTCACCGAGCTGACGAAAGTGCGCGACGACATCACGCGGCGCGGCCAGAAGGCGCCGCACACGCTGTACGTGCTCGACGAACCGACGGTCGGCCTGCACATGGCGGATGTCGCGAAACTGATCCGCGTGCTGCACCGGCTCGTCGATGCGGGGCACAGCGTCGTCGTGATCGAGCATGACCTCGACGTGATCGCGGAAGCCGACTGGATCATCGATCTCGGGCCGGAAGGCGGCGTGGGGGGCGGCACGATCGTCGCGGCGGCGCCGCCGGAAGCGCTCGTGCAGGTGAGCGCAAGCCACACCGGGCAGGCGCTCAAGCCGGTGCTGGCACGAATCGGTACGGACGAAGGGGAAGCCGAGCGCGAGGGTGAAGCGCGGGTAGGGTAAGCGTGACGCTTCGACTCGACGGCCCCGGTGCCGCGCGATGATTTCCCCCAGCTGACTGGCAAGTGGCTGGGGGCCGCACCGCGATCCGGCCCATGCACCCCTCGTCGAGGGGTGTTTTCTTTTGGGGCGGCGGTCGACGCCATAGATCGCCGCCGTGATCTCGAGGCGCGCAAAGCGCCCCTGTCCGTCAGGTCGACGCAACGATCGACCTGACCGGCATCCCACATCATCAGCCAGCGTTCGCGCCACGCTCCTCCGCCAGCAACCGGCGATAGTGCGGCAGCGACGTGAACAGCAGCCACGCGGCCAGCGCCGCGGCAATCGTGCAGACGATGCCGATCGACTGGCCGACCATCTTCGGGTTGCCGAACACGCGATCGGTGACGAGCGCAATCAACGTCGGGCCGAGCCCGAAGCCGATCAACTGCGCGAAGAACGAGTAGAGCGCGCCGACCAGGCCGCGCATGCGGCTGGGTGCGACGAGCTGCAGCGACGCGGCCATGCATGCGGTCGGCAGTGTGAAGAAAAAGACGGTGACGGCGGCCGCGACCAGCGTGCCGATCGCGCCCGGCGCAAACGGAATGCTCGCGCAGCTGAGCAGCATCGGGATCATCGCGAACGCGGCGGTGCGCAGCGACGCATCTTCGTAGCCGCGCCGCTCGAACCAGCGCACGACCCACGGCCCGGCCAGCGCGCCGGCGGTGCCGCAGCAGACTACCAGCGCGCCGAAGCGGAAGCCGACCAGCGCCGCCGGCATCCCCTGCGCACGGATCAGATAGGTCGGCAGCCACGCCGGCATGCCGAGCACGACGATCGCGAGCGTGCCGACGCCGAACAGGATCCGCGCGTAGAACCCGCGCCGCGCCCACAGAAACGCGACCGAATCGCGGGTCGAATACTGCCGTTCGTCGGTGCTGCCGCTGATGACCTTGCTGCGTACCGGCTCGCGCACCGTCAGCCACACCAGCAACGCGAACAGGATGCCCGGCAACCCGATCAGCACGAACGCGAGCTGCCAGGTTTCGAACCCGGCGAGCATCGGGAATTGCTGATGGACGTCACGCGCGAACGAGATGACGAGGCCGCCGGCGACGAGCGAGAGGCCGCCGCCGAGCATCGGACCGAGGATGAAGACGCTCATCGCGCGCGGCATCTGTTTCGCGGAAAAGCAGTCGGCGATCATCGACAGCGCAATCGGAAACACGCACGCTTCGCTGGCACCGACGCCAAAGCGCGCGAGGAACAATCCCTGGAACGTCGTGGCCTTGCCGCACAGGGCGGTGAAGATGCACCACAGGCAGATGCCGACCAGCAGGATGTTGCGCCGGTTGGTCACGTCGACGAGCCGGCCGAACAGCGGCGATGCGATCAGGTACGCGGAAATGAACGCGACGCCCTGGACGAGGCTGAGCTGGGTGTCGGAGATGGCGAGCGAATGCCGGATCGGGTCGACGAGCAGGTTGAGCAACTGGCGATCGATATAGGCGAGCGAATACGCGAACGTGAGAATGACCAGGATGTACCACGACCGGACGCTGTCCTGCCCGGTCTGGACGGAGGTGCGTCCCGCTAGCGCTTCGCTCAGGCCGCCGACGGGCGGGGTTTCATTCATGGCATTCCTCATCATTTCTCCAATACGGTCGTTCGGTTGCTGTGGAAATCGTTCGACGAAACCGTCGCCGCGCACGACGCGTGCGGCGCTGAGTCGTGTCGATCAGGCGCCTGCACGGTTGCACGGTGCGTCGCCGCCCGATCGGGGCGGCCGGCCGGGGCAGGCGTCAGCGCTCTTTTATCAAACTATCGTTAGGTAGTTTGGCGGGATCGATAGTGAAGTGCCATGAGTGTTATCCATTAAGCGCGGCTGGCAGGGCCGGGGGCGCGTGGCAACGGGTCTTGTCCCGTAAATGTGGTGTGGCGGGAAACCCGGCCGGTGGTGATCGGTATCGGGACGCGAACGGTCGGGCCACGCCGAGTCAAACGGCAAGCCGCCGCCCGGGTTTGATCGAAGGGAGAGGGCGGTCTTTATTTGCCAATCACACCATTTTTGAGGTAGACGGTTCGCCCGGGATCGCGAACAAATCGGTGGCGATCGCGTTGCGCCGGCCTGACCATCGGGGAAATGTTTCGAAGTACGGAATGTTTGGGAATGGAGCGCACGCTGAACAAGGACGAGGCGAACTGTCGCCAGGCCCCGTCCGCAGCTTCCCGATCCAGAACTGGATGAGCACGATGACCGACGAGGTAAAGCACGATTCGAGCTGTCCGCCGCAAGGTTTCGAGGAACTCGAATCGTTTCTCGATCGCTGGAATGCGACGACGCCGCACGAGCGATGCATCAACCGTGCGGCCATGCCACATGCGGAGATCGTGACGTTCCACGACGCGATGTCCGCGCGTGCGAAGGAAGCGGCCGTCCAGATTGAGCGGTGTCCGCCCGACGACATCCATTGTTAATCCGGCTCGAAAACACAGTTGGAATCGCGGGGGATACGAGAACGCGCGCCCGATGGTTACGATGAATGCCGTTGTCCGACGGGCGATCTCCGGATCGTCCCATCATTCTCGAACCGCAACAGGAGTGCAATCTTGGCGACCTATATCGTTTTCACGCGTGAAAGCACGCACGATCAGCATGAACTCGACCGCTATCAGGACCAGGTCGGCGCGACGCTCGCCGGCCACTCGTTGAAGGTGCTGGCCGCGTATGGCCCGCAGGAAACGCTCGAAGGCGACGGCCCGGAAGGTGTGGTGATCGTCGAGTTTCCGTCCCGGGACGCCGCGCACGCGTGGTATGACAGCCCGGCATACCAGGCCGTCGTTCAGCATCGATTCAAGGGCGCGCGCTATCGCGCCGTGCTGGTCGAAGGCGTCTGACCGGGCCGGTGGGGCGGCTCAACGACCGCCGTTACGGCCACGCCATCGACGGGACCGTGCCCGTGCATTCGATTTCCTCATAGTCGTCGTCGATGAAATTCCATGCATCGGAACAGGACGTCGAAAGCCGGGCTGACGATGGATCGCGCCCGTGGTCTCCGGCGCACCGCTGCTCGCGGTCGGATAGTATCCGGGACTGTCGCAATCAAAACACGTCGTTGTACACGTTCCTGCCGTTTCTCGGGATCACCGCCACCGCGGCCGTCTTGCGCGGCTGGCGTCATATTCCAATCTCCGTCACGAGCCTGCGTCATGACCTGATCGCTCAACCGTCATTTCCAATGGAGGAGCGTGCAGTGGCCGTACTGACGACGCGTCAAGTTTGTGTCACCCGCAAGATCAACCGTTCGCCGGGCAAATCAGCCTCGTCGAGCCTTTATGGAACCGCCTCTCATGTTTTCGAAGCCATCCCGACTCTTCATCGTGGCAGCCGCATTTTTCACCGGCCATGCGGCAGCACAATCTCCGGCACCCGCACCGATTCCCGAACAACTCCCGTATGACATCCCGTACGGTGCGCCCATTACGTTGGCCCAGGCGCGCACGGCCATTACGGCAGCCGAAGCAGAAGCGCGACGCCGAAACTGGAAATACGCGATCGTCGTCGTCGACAGCGGCGGGAATCTGGTCTCGTGCGACAAGATGGACGGAACGCAACTCGCCTCCACCGAAATTGCGGAAGCCAAGGCGCGGGCGTCGGTTCGCTTCCGCCGACAGACCAAGGATATGCAGAACGCGATCAACAACGGGGCGACCGGCAACCTCAGTATCCCGGGCATTCTCGCCGGAGAAGGCGGCATCCCGATCGTGGTGGGCGGGCAACTGATCGGCGCGATCGGGACCAGTGGCGGCGCGGGGGTGCAGGATAGCGTGATCGCGGCCGCGGGCGCGGCGGCCATCCGGTAAAACGCTGCGCAACAGGCAAGCTCACCGTGGGGCGATTATTCTTTCAAATAAATAATATAAGCATTACGTTTTAGTTTCATCGAGTTTTGCGCGTATCCGAAACCGATCAGGGTCCGGCGGATGCGTCCCGTTTCCCGACGGGATTGGGGACTCGACACGGTCGCGAAAATACGCGATTCGATCGATATCGTTACACTCCCCCCTGCGATGACAATTTGAACCGGTTACTACGTTCAAAAATGGAACCGGTTCCATAATCCTGTCCCGGATTATGTGCAGTTTGAGCAGTTAAAAATTTGCGTCGCATGACGTGTGCAATACTTTGTTCGGCCGGTCATGGTCGTTTGCCGGTGCTTTCGGACGGGTTGTGCACAAGTCGTGGGGGAGGCATTCCGTGGTTTCGGCGCGGAGCGACTCCCGTCGCGGAATATTTGAATGCAAGAAAGCCTGCGAGCAACCGCTCGCCAAGAAGACGAAAACGACATGTCCCCTTACGATCATGAAACGCGCGTCGTTGCGCGCGCCGGCATTACGCGGAGAGCGGCCCTGAAAGTGATGGCGGCAGCCCTGACGCAGGTCGGGCTGTTCACTGTCGCGCCCGGCCATGCATTCGCGCAGCAGCCGTCGCTCGACGCCAAGACCTTTCTCGCGCTGTCGAGCGCCCTGACAGGCCACGCGAATCTCGACCCGATGACGGCCAGGCGGCTCGTCGACGCGTTCCATCGCACCGACGCCGGTTTTGCCGCGCGTGCGGCCGCGCTGGCGCAACGCGTTCGCGCCGGGCAGACCCCCGCACAATTGCTGGCCGATGCCGACAGCGCCGGCCTTCACGACACCGCGCTCGCGATCGTCGCCGCGTGGTACACGGGCACCGTCGGTCATGGCCAGAAGGCCGTGATGGTGACCTACGCCGATGCGCTGATGTACGACACCGTCCAGGACGGGATGAGCGCGCCGACCTATTGCTCGAACGGCCCGCTGTGGTGGACCGCCGAACCGCCGCCGGCCGATGTCGCGCCGCCGCGCAAGATGGTGGCGCCAGCCACTTCACAGCACCCGCAAAAGCACGCCTGAATCTCATGAAAACTCCTGTATTTGAATCGAACGGCGACGTGTCGGCCGACGTCGTGATCGTGGGATCCGGCGTGGTGGGCGGCTTGATCGCGGACCAGCTGGTCAGCCAGGGCCATTCGGTGCTGATCCTCGAATCGGGCCTGCGCATCGAGCGCGGGCAGGCGGTCGAGAACTGGCGCAACATGCCTTTCGACAATCGCGTCGGGTCCGACTTCCAGGGGCTCTACCCGCAGGCGCCGAATGCGCCGGCCCCGCTGTATTTCCCGAAGAACAACTACGTCGGCCTGAGCGGTCCGGACGGCCAGAGTTTCCAGCAGGGCTACCTGCGCACGGTCGGCGGCACGACCTGGCACTGGGCCGCGTCGAGCTGGCGGCATCTGCCGGTCGATTTCCGGATGCAGTCGACGTATGGCGTCGGCCGCGACTGGCCGATCTCCTATGACGATCTCGAGCCGTACTACTGCCGCGCGGAAGAGGAGATGGGCGTGGCCGGACCGAGCGACCCGGCGATGCAGTCGCCGTCGCAACGCAGCCGCCCGTATCCGATGGACATGGTGCCGTGGGGCCATGGCGACCGGCGCTTCGCCGAAATCGTCAACGCGCACGGCTACCGCTCGATCCCGATTCCGCAGGCGCGCAGCACGCGGCCGTGGCATGGCCGCCCGACTTGCTGCGGCAACAACAACTGCCAGCCGATCTGCCCGATCGGCGCCATGTACAACGGCATCCATCACATCGAGCGCGCGGAGCGCAAGGGCGCGAAGGTGCTCGCCGAATCGGTCGTCTACAAGATCGACACCGACGCGAACAATCGCGTGACGGCCGTGCACTGGTACGACGCGTCGCACAAGTCGCACAAGGCGAGCGGCAAGCGGTTCGTGCTCGCCTGCAACGGCATCGAGACCCCGCGCCTGCTGCTGCTCGCCGCGAATGAGCGCAATCCGCACGGCATCGCGAACGGCTCGGACCAGGTCGGCCGCAACATGATGGATCACTCGGGCTTCCACTGCACGTTCCTCGCGAACGAGCCGATGTGGCTCGGCCGCGGCCCTGCGCAGAGCAGCTGTATCGTCGGTCCGCGCGACGGCGATTTCCGCGGACAGTATTCGGCGAACAAGATGATCCTGAACAACATCTCGCGCGTCGGGCCGGCGACGCAACAGGCGCTGAAGCTCGGCCTGGTCGGCAAGGCACTCGACGAGGAAATCCGGCGGCGCGCGATCTACGGCGTGGACCTGTCGATCAGCCTCGAACCGCTGCCGGACCCGAACAACCGCCTGACGCTCAGCAAGACGCGCGTCGATCCGCTCGGCCTCGCCTGCCCGGACATCCACTACGACGTCGGCGACTACGTGCGGCACGGCTACGACGCGGCATGCAAGCAGCTGTCGCACATCGGCACCCTGTTCGACGCGGTCGAATTCAACATCACGAAGACGCTGAACGCGAACAATCACATCATGGGCGGCACCATCATGGGCGCGGATCCGAAGAACTCGGTCGTCGACGGCGACTGCCGCGCGCACGACCATGCGAACCTGTGGCTGCCGGGCGGTGGCGCGATGCCGTCGGCGTCCGTCGTCAACACGACGCTGTCGATGGCGGCCCTTGGCCTGAAGGCCGCGGATTCGATTTCCGCGAGCCTCGCGAAGGGTTGATGCGATGACACACACGATTCAACGACACCGTCGCGCGCGGCGCGGCACCGCGTATCGCGTGGCCATCGCGGCCGGCCTGTTCGCACTCGTCGGCAGCGCATCCGCGTTCGCGCAGGATGCGCCGGCCGGCACGGCTTCGACGTCGGCCGACGCCGCGCTGGTCGAAAAGGGGCATCAGCTCGCGGTCGCGGCGGACTGCATGGCCTGCCACACGGCGCTCGATGGCGGCAAGCCGTTCGCGGGCGGGTACGGCATCGCGTCGCCGATGGGGCAGATCTATTCGAGCAACATCACGCCGTCGAAAACGGCCGGCATCGGCAACTACACCGAAGCGCAGTTCGCCCGAGCGCTGCGCGAAGGCGTGCGCGCGGATGGCGCGTACCTGTATCCGGCGATGCCCTATACGTCGTACAGCGGCCTCAGCGACGCCGACGTGCATGCGCTTTACAGCTACTTCATGCAGGCGGTGAAGCCGGTCGACGAAGCCGCGCCCGCCACGAACCTGCCGTTCCCGTTCGGCATGCGCATGGCGATGGCCGGATGGAACATGCTGTTCCTGTCGAACAAGCGTTTCGAAGCGGATCCGGCCCACGATGCGCAGTGGAATCGCGGTGCGTACCTGACCAACGTGCTGGCGCACTGCAGCGCGTGCCACACACCGCGCAACGCACTGATGGCCGAAGACTTCGGCCGTAATCTCGGCGGCGCGCAGCTCGGTGCGTGGTACGCGCCGAACATCACGTCGGATCCGGTGAGCGGCATCGGCGCGTGGACCGACGACGAGCTGGTGTCGTACCTGAAGACCGGCCGCGCAGCCGGCAAGAACCAGGCGGCCGGCCCGATGGCGGAGGCCGTGCAGAACAGCCTGCAGTATCTGTCGGACGCGGACCTGAAATCGATCGTCTCGTATCTGCGCAGCACGAAGCCGATCCGCGACGAAGGCGAATCGGTGCCGGCATTCTCGTACGGGCGAGCGATCAGCAGCGAAGCGACGTTGCGCGGCGCGTCCGCCTTGAACGCGAACGGCACGCTGACGACGGGCGCGGCGTTGTTCAGCGGCTACTGCGCGAGTTGTCACCAGACGAATGGCAAGGGCAGCCCGAGCCAGGCGTATCCGTCGCTGTCGAACAATACCGCCACGGGCTCGCGCAATCCGTCGAACCTGATTGCGGCGATCCTGTACGGTGTCGATCGCGAGGTGGGCGGCGAGCATGTGCTGATGCCGTCGTTTGGCGAGGAGTCCTATGTCCAGCCGCTCAAGGACGACCAGGTTGCTGCCATCGCGAACTACGTGCTTGAGCAGTACGGCAATCCGGACGTGACCGTCACCGCGGACGACGTTGCCGTCGCGCGCAGCGGCGGCCCCGTTCCGCTGCTCGTGCGGGTCCGGCCGCTGATGCTGCCGGGCGCGGCGCTGGTCGTGCTGATCGCGATCTTGGGCGTCGCGTTCTGGTGGCGTCGCCGCCAACGCGTTCCGCTTGCCGATCCGCCGCGCGGCAAGGTCGGCTGATTCAGCGGACCGCCGCCCAGGTGCGGCGCGGAAGCCGGCATCGACCCGTCAGCGCAAGCCGACGCGTGTCGAGCCGGCTTCCGCATTTCAGGTCAAACCGGCTCGACGTCCTGGAAAGGGCCTGCGCATGACGATTTCGCGTCCCGTGGGCGCGCTCATTCAAGCGTGGACATGCGGCGTGCGACCCTGCCGGCAGGGAACCGGCACCGCATGCACCACCGCATCGCCCGCCCATCTCACGTATTGCCGATCCGGGCGCCACGCGTCCATCGGTTGACGCTTCACCCCGCGGGCGCCGCTTTCGCGTCCTGTACCAGCATGTCGGCGGCTTTCTCGCCGATCATGATCGTGGCCGCGTTGGTCGCGCCCGAGATCGGCGACGGCATGACCGACGCATCGGCCACCCGCAGGCCCTGCACGCCGCGCACGCGCAGCCGCGCATCGACCACGGCCATCGGGTCGCCGTCGGGCCCCATGCGCGCGGTGCCGTTGTGGTGATAGACGGTGCCGCCGCGCTGGCGCGCGAACGCGAGAATCTCGTCGTCGGTGCGCACGTCGTTGCCGGGGAACATTTCGTCGACGTAGTACGGGGCGAACGGCCGGGCCTGCAAGACGGCGCGCGCCATCTTCACCACGGCCACCATCGCGCGCTGGTCCGATTCGTCGGTCAGGTAGTTGGGCTGCACCTCGGGCAGTTCGTCGATGCTGGCCGATCGCGCCTTGACCCAGCCGCGACTGTCGGGGCGCTGCTTGTGACCGCCGAGCGTCATGCCCGGATAGTGATCGAGCAGGCCGGGCAGCCCTTCCTGATAGCTCCCGGGCGTGAACGACACCTGCAGGTCGGGCCGCGACAACGCGGGGTCGGAGCGAAAGAAGAAGCGCATCGGTACCGGGCCCATGCTCAGGATGCTGGGCCGGCCGAGGAAGTACTTCGCGATCTCGCCGGCCAGCGGCAGGCCGCGCCCGCGCTCGTTGAGGGTGGCGACGTCCTTGACCCGGACGGCCACGCGCAGGTTGAAGTGATCGACGAGATTGGCGCCGACGCCGGGCAGGTCGACGCGTGTCTGCACGCCGATCGCGCGCAGATGCGCGCTGTCGCCGATGCCGGAGATCTGCAGCAGGCGGGGCGTGTTCAGCGCGCCGGCGGCGACGATGACTTCGCGGTTGGCGCGCACTTCGCGCTCGGGAGCGCCGGTGCCGCCCGCGCGGTAACGCACGCCGGTGGCGCGACGGCCGTCGAGCAGCACGCGCGTGGCGGGGCTGCCGGTGCGCAGCGTCACGCGGCCGCTCTTGATGGCCGGATGCAGGTAAGCGCGGGCGGCGCTCCTGCGTCGCGGCGTATGGCCGCGCGTGTCGATCATGAAATGCCACGGGCCGACGCCGTCCTGCGCCTGAGCATTGGAATCGGCGACGTACGGGTAGCCGAGGCTCTTGACGGCCTCGACGAACAGGTCGCACAACGGGGCGGGCAGGATCGGGTCGGTCACGATCAGCGGCCCGTTGCGGCCGCGATAGCGGTCGTCGCCGGGCCCGATCCGCGTTTCCGCCTTTTTGAAGAACGGCAGCACGTCGTCGTAACCCCAGCCCGGATTGCCCCGCGCGGCCCAGTCGTCGAAATCGCCGTGCTGGCCGCGGTTGTAGACCATCCCGTTGATCGAACCCGACCCGCCCACGACCTTGCCCTGCGTCAGCTCGATCGTGCGGCCGTCAGTGCCCGCGATCGGGCCGCTGCGAAAGCGCCACACGAGCTTGTCGTTGAACAGGTTCTTGATGTAGCCGGCCGGGATGTGGATGAACGGGTTGGTATCGGGCGGGCCGGCTTCGAGCACGCACACCGTATGGCCCGCTTCGGCCAGGCGCGCGGCCACCACGCTGCCGCCGCTGCCTGCACCGACCACAACATAGTCGAAGGTTTCCGTCATCGATCAGGCATCCAGATTGAAATTGACGGTTTTCAGTTCGGTAAACGCTTCGATCGTCGACCAGCCGCCTTCGCGTCCCGTGCCCGAGCGCTTGATGCCGCCGAACGGTGCGTTCGGAATGCTGGCAAAGCCGTTGACGCCGATCGCGCCGCTCTTGACCGCACGCGCGACGCGGAACGCGCGGCTCACGTCCGTGGTGTACACGCAGCCGGCCAGCCCGTACGCGCTGTCGTTGGCGATGCGGATCGCTTCCTCCTCGGTGTCGAACGGAATCACCGACAGCACGGGGCCGAAGATTTCCTCCTGCGCGATCGTCATGTCGTTGCTCACGTTCGCGAAGAGGGCCGGCTCGACCCAGTTGCCGTTGCGGAATTCGCCACCCGGCGCGCGGCCGCCCGCCAGCAGCGTCGCGCCTTGCTGGCGGCCGCTTTCGACGTAGTCGAGCACGCGCGCCTGGTGGCGCCGGGAAATCATCGGCGCCGACGTGGTGGCCGCGTCGAACGGATCGCCGAACTGCACCTTCTGCAGCTGTTCCTGCGCGTGGTGCAGGAACTCGTCCATGATCGAGCGATGCACGACCGCGCGCGACGGCGTGGAGCAGATCTGGCCCGACAGGAACGTGGAGCACAGCCCCATCAGCGCGTGCGCGGTGGTCTGCACGCTGCGCGTGTCGGGAAAGACGAGCGCCGCGCTCTTGCCGCCCAGTTCCAGTGACAGGCGTTTCATCGTCGGCGCACTTGCGATCATGATTTTTTCACCGACGGCCGGGCTGCCGGTGAAGGTCACCTTGTCGACGCCGGCGTGCGAGGTGAGGGCGCTACCCGTTTCGACGCCGCCGGTCACGAAGTTGAACACGCCGGGTGGCAAGTCGCTGTCGGCGATGATCTGCGCGAGCCGGGCCACGGCGAGGTTGGTGAGCTCCGACGACTTGACGATCACGGTGCAGCCGCAGGCCAGCGCCGGCGCCACCTTCATCGCGAATGTCAGCACGGGGCCGTTGTACGGCAGCACGGCCGCGACCACGCCGACCGGGTCGCGAAAGGTCATGTACTGCATGTTCGACGCATCGGAGAAGATCGGCAGCGTGTCGCCGTTGATTTTGTCGATCCAGCCGAGGAAGTGATCGAAGACGTCGGCGGCCGACTTGGCGGAGACGCGCGAATTTCGGCTGAATGCGTACGGAATGCCGTTGTCGAGCGTTTGCAGGCGCGCGATTTCTTCCTCGGCCGCATACAGGCGCTCGACGATCGGCTGCAGCAGGCGCTTGCGGTCCTGCGCGCGCATGCGCGGCCACGGACCTTCGTCGAATGCCTTGCGCGCTGCGGCCACGGCCAGCTCCACGCCTTGCGCGCCGGCGTCGGCGAAGCTGGTCATGACTTCGTTCGTGCAGGGGTTGAGCTGGTCGAAACGCGCGTCGGGCCAGTCCAGCCATTGGCCATCGATGAAAAGGCGTCCGGGGCGGACGTTCAAGCGGTCGAGATGGGAAACGAGACTGAGCATGGAATCGGAACCTGAGCGTTATTGGGGCACGCCGGTGAACACGTAGTCGCCTTCCGGATCGCGGGTAATCCGCCCGAACGACGGTGAACAGAAATGCGTGCAGGTGAACAGCGTCTTGCTGCCGTCGAGGCGCGACAGCAACGCGTGCCGCGTGGCCGACGATTGCGCGTGGTCGTAGTCGAGGATCTGCGCCATGTCCGGCCTGGCAACCTGCACCGGGTGATGCATGGCGTCGCCGGCGATGATGAAGGTCTCGGTGCCGGCGTCGATCTCGATCGCGATGTGGCCGATGGTGTGTCCCGGCGCGGAGAACACCGAGATCCCGTCGCCGAGGTCAGTGTCGCGATCGATGAAGTGCGCGAGGCCGGCATCGACGACGGGCTGGATGGATTCGTGGAACGACAGGTCCTGCGCGCGGTACATCGCGTCGTCCGGGTTGCCCTGTTGCGCGGCGTCGAACTCCTGCTTGCCGAAGTGGTACTTCGCATGGGGGAAGGTGGGCAGCCACCGGCCATCCTGCTTGTAGGTGTTCCAGCCGACGTGATCGAAATGCAGGTGCGTGCACAGCACGTCGGTGACCGCATGACGGTCGATGCCCGCTTCCTCGAGCGTCGCCAGGAATTCGAACTGCAGACCGGAGAACGCATCGAAGCCGGCGGTGTCCTTGTCGTTCCCGACGCAGGTGTCCACCACCAGCATGCGCGTGCCGGTCTTGACGATGAAGCACTGGCTGACGGCGCGCATGCCGTGGTCGTCGCCCACGTAGGGCGGCTTCATCCACGGAATGGTTTTCATCAGGTCGGGCGTGGCGTCGGGCAGCAAGGTTTCCAGAATCCGGCTGATATCCATTTCGACGATCTGCACGACTTCCGCATGGCCGATCCGCGAGCGAATGGTATGCAGCAACGGCATGGCGTGTCTCCTCGGTGATTGTTCGACGGACGCCCCCGGCTGAAGGACGCCCTGGAGGATCGGGACCCGGTGCGCGCGTGAAGGGGCCGTCCGTCCATGGGTTGTCGATTGCATCACATGGCATGCGGTTGTCGAGTCGTTTTACCCGTGCTGTTTCGTACTTCGGAATAAGGCGCCCGGCAGGCGGTTCCGGTGCGCGGTGTGATCGCGAGCGGAAGTGCGTTCAATTCCGGCAGGCGGAACAACGCGCACGTCGCATGGCGAAGGTCGGCGGCACGCGCCTTTGATGCGGGTAGGGGCAGAGGCAGGGGCAGGGGCAGGGGCAGGGGCAGGGGCAGGGGCAGGGGCAGGGGCAGAGGCAGAGGCAGAGGCAGAGGCAGAGGCAGAGGCAGAGGCAGAGGCAGAGGCAGAGGCAGAGGCAGAGGCAGGCGCGGGCGTAGGCCGGTGACCACGCCGGTGCGCTGTTGTTGCCCTTCTGGTCGGAGACGATGTAGCGACGGCCGGTCGGCAGGTCGTGGATGTAGACGATCGGCTTCTTGCGCTCGAACGACACGTACGCGACCTTCGTGCCGC
>NZ_JAAGPE010000345.1:0-8881 GCF_017104605.1 Burkholderia sp. Ac-20384
ATCGACGGCCTGCGACAGTTCGCCGTACGACAGGCGGCGCGCGTCCTCGATCAGCGCCGGGTGCGCGGGTGCCTGCGCGGCCCAGCGCGCGGGCACGTCGGCGATGCGGCGAGGCAGCGCGGCGAGCAGTGCGTCGCCGTCGAGCGGCTCGAATGAGCGGGAGGGCGAGGGCATGGCGTCTCCAGACAAGGGGCCGGGGGGCGGCGCGTTGAAGTTTGCGAACGATCGTGCCATGACGGCGCGCGCGCCACAATCGGCCATTCGGGCAATAGCGCTTCGCGATGGAAGCAATGATGATGGCCGGAATCGCCGCGGCGACGCAGCGGGCCGCCCGGTGAGAAACGGGCCGCGAGTATACCGCCGGCACGGGCGCGAGCGCGCCAGTGCGCGCTCGCCGGTCGTTCACCATTAAAATGCCGCCATGAGCAAATCCAGGCATGTGTCCGAAACCCCCGCGACCCAATTGCTGCGCCGCCACGGCGTCGCGTTCGGCGAGCACCCGTACGACTACGTCGAGCACGGCGGCACCGGTGAATCGGCGCGCCAGCTCGGCGTCGACGAGCACAGCGTCGTGAAGACGCTCGTGATGGAAGACGAACACGCGAAGCCGCTGATCGTGCTGATGCACGGCGATCGCACCGTTTCGACGAAGAACCTCGCGCGGCAGATCGGCGCGAAGCGCGTCGAGCCGTGCAAGCCCGAGGTCGCGAACCGCCATTCGGGCTATCTCGTCGGCGGCACGTCACCGTTCGGCACGCGCAAGACGATGCCCGTCTACGTCGAGGCGACGATCCTCGAACTGCCGACGATCTACCTGAACGGAGGCCGTCGCGGCTACCTCGTCAGCCTCGCGCCGGCCGTGCTCACATCGCTGCTCGGCGCGCAGCCGGTGCAGTGCGCCAGTGTTGACTGAGGGTTTCACCTTCGTGGCAGGCCGCGCGCGTTCGGTAGAATGGGCGCCGTTTCGGCGTGCCGCGCGCAGCCGTCCCTTTACCGATACGTTGAAAGAAGAGTCCTCCGCATGCAGATCCTGCTCGCCGCCCTCATTGCCTACCTGATCGGTTCGGTGTCGTTCGCCGTCGTCGTCAGTGGCGCGATGGGCCTGGCCGACCCGCGTTCATACGGGTCGAAGAATCCCGGCGCGACCAACGTGCTGCGCAGCGGCAACAAGAAGGCCGCGATCCTGACGCTCGTCGGCGACGCGTTCAAGGGCTGGATCGCCGTCTGGCTCGCCCGGCACCTCGGGCTGCCCGACGTCGCGGTCGCATGGGTCGCGATCGCCGTGTTCCTCGGCCACCTGTATCCGGTGTTCTTCCGCTTCCAGGGCGGCAAGGGCGTCGCGACCGCGGCCGGCGTGCTGCTCGCGGTGCACCCGGTGCTCGGGCTCGCGACCGCGCTGACCTGGCTGATCGTCGCGTTCTTCTTCCGCTATTCGTCGCTCGCGGCGCTGGTGGCGGCCGTGTTTGCGCCGGTGTTCGACGTGTTCCTGTTCGGCACGGGCCACAACCCGGTCGCGTGGGCCGTGCTCGCGATGAGCGTGCTGCTCGTGTGGCGACACCGCGGCAACATTTCGAAGCTGCTGGCGGGGCAGGAGAGCCGGATCGGCGACAAGAAGAAGGCGGCCGCTGACGGCGGCGCGCAGGACGGCGGGAAAGCCTGACGAAGTGCGGCGCTAGGCCGCATGCCGGGCGCGCCGCGTGTGCGGGGCCCGGCGGGATGACGTGACGGATCGTCCGGCGATCAGTCGCGGAAGTTGTTGAAGTCGAGCGGCGTGTCGGTCACGTCCTTGCGCAGCATCGCGATCACGCTCTGCAGGTCGTCGCGCTTCGTGCCGTTCACGCGCACCGCGTCGCCCTGGATGCTCGCCTGCACCTTGATCTTGCTGTCCTTCACGAGGCGCACGATCTTCTTCGCGAGGTCGCCGGTCACGCCCTTCTTCACGGTGACGATCTGCTTGAGCTTGTCGCCGCCGATCTTCTCGACCTTGCCGTAGTCGAGGAAGCGCACGTCGACGTTGCGTTTGGCCAGCTTGCCGATCAGTACGTCCTTGACCTGGCCGAGCTTGAAATCGTCATCGGCGAACAGCGTCAGCTCGCGTTCCTTTTGCTCGACGCGTGCGTCGGAGCCCTTGAAGTCGAAGCGCGTCGAAATTTCCTTGTTCGACTGCTCGATGGCGTTCTTTACTTCGATCATGTTCGCTTCGGAAACGACGTCGAACGATGGCATGGCATTCCTCCCTTGAGATGCGGGCACCCGGCTCGCGCGCGGGCACTCGCTATAATTGCGGACTGTTTGCCATTTTACCGATGCCCCTCCGTTTGCCCAAGGTCGGCCATGCGCCGCCCGGGCGGACGTGACCGCGAATGCCGATGCCTCCTGACGATTCCACCCTGTCGCTGCTTCCCGACTATCCGCTCGCCGCGCACAACACGTTCGGCATCGCTGCGACCGCCCGCTTTGCCGCGCGCATCACGCATGCGTCGCAGTTCGAGGCGCTCCATCGCGACCCGCGCGTCGCGAACCTGCCGCAGCTCGTGCTCGGCGGCGGCAGCAACGTCGTGTTCACGCGCGATTTCGACGGCGTCGTGCTGCTCGACGAGATCGCGGGCCGCCGCATCGTGCGCGAGGACGACCACGCGTGGTACGTCGAGGCCGGCGGCGGCGAGAACTGGCACGCATTCGTCGCATGGACGCTCGAGCACGGGATGGCGGGCCTCGAGAACCTCGCGCTGATTCCGGGCACGGTCGGCGCGGCGCCGATCCAGAACATCGGTGCGTACGGCCTCGAGATGAAGGCGTATTTCGACTCGTTGGTCGCGGTCGAGCTGGCGACGGGGCGCAGCGAGCGCTTCGACGCCGCGCGCTGCGCGTTCGGCTATCGCGACAGCTTCTTCAAGCGGGAAGGGCGCGGCCGGTTTGCGATCGTGTCAGTGACGTTCCGGCTGCCGAAGCAATGGGTGCCGCGGCTCGGCTACGCGGATGTCACGCGCGAACTCGACGCCCGAGGCATTGCACCCGATGCGGCCACGGCGCGCGACGTGTTCGACGCGGTCGTCGCGATCCGCCGCGCGAAGCTGCCCGATCCGCTCGTCCTCGGCAACGCGGGCAGTTTCTTCAAGAATCCGGTGATCGATGCGGCGCAGTTCGATGCGCTTCGCGCCCGCGCGCCGGAAGTCGTGTCATATCCGCAGCCGGACGGGCAGGTCAAGCTCGCGGCCGGCTGGCTGATCGACCGCTGCGGCTGGAAGGGGCGCGCGCTGGGCGCGGCGGCCGTGCACGACCGCCAGGCGCTCGTGCTCGTCAATCGTGGCGGCGCGACCGGCGCCGACGTGCTCGCGCTGGCACGGGCGATCCAGGCCGACGTGCAGACGCAATTCGGCGTCGAGCTCGAAGCCGAACCGGTCTGCCTGTAACGCGGGCCCAGCGCGGCTTTTCCCGCGCTCAAACAAAAAGCGCCGATCGTCGATCGGCGCTTTTTTCATGGATGGCCCGGTGCCGGCGCGTCAGTGCTTGAGGCGGCCGAGCAGCAGGAACTCCATCAGGGCCTTCTGCACGTGCAGGCGGTTTTCCGCCTCGTCCCACACGACGCTCTGCGGGCCGTCGATCACGCCGGCCGTCACTTCCTCGCCGCGGTGCGCGGGCAGGCAGTGCATGAAGAGGGCGTCCGGGTTCGCGTGGCCCATCATTTCCTCGTCGACGCACCAGTCGGCGAACGCCTGCATGCGGGCCTCGTTCTCGGCCTCGAAGCCCATGCTCGTCCACACGTCGGTGGTGACGAGGTCGGCACCCTTGCACGCTTCGTTCGGATCCTCGAACACTTCGTAGAACGGTGCGCTGTCGGGCGACACGAGCTTCATGTCGAGCGCGTAGCCGGGCGGCGTGGACAGGCGCAGCTTGAAGCCGAGGATCTGCGCGGCTTCGATCCACGTGTAGAGCATGTTGTTCGCATCGCCGACCCATGCGACGGTCTTGCCGGCGATCGGTCCGCGGTGTTCGTAGTACGTGAAGATGTCAGCGAGCACCTGGCACGGGTGGTACTCGTTCGTCAGGCCGTTGATCACCGGCACGCGGGAATTGTCCGCGAAGCGCTTGATGACCTCCTGCTCGAACGTACGGATCATGATGATGTCGACCATGCGCGAGATGACCTGCGCGGAATCCTCGACGGGCTCGCCGCGGCCGAGCTGCGTGTCGCGCGTGCTCATGAAGACGGCGTGGCCGCCGAGCTGGAAGATCCCGGCTTCGAACGACAGGCGCGTGCGCGTCGAGCTCTTCTCGAAGATCATCGCGAGCGTGCGGTCGTGCAGCGGGTGATAGGTCTCGTAGTTCTTGAACTTGCGCTTCAGGATACCCGTGCGTTCGAGCACGTACTCGTAGTCTTCCAGCGAGAAATCCTTGAACTGCAGGTAGTGACGAATGGTTTTGGCGGTCATGAAGCGAGATGCGGCAGGTTGCACCCGGCAGCAAGGCCGGACGGCGCCGCCGTCGGGTGTGGATAACTCAAAGCAGCATAAAGGATTTTCTGTGCTTTGACGAGCCGCGGAGGGAAGCGGGGCACGATCGCCGCGGGCGGCAAGCGGTGCAGGAGGAGGGGCGTCGGGACGGCGCGCGATGGCGCGCTGCGGTATAATTCGAAAGTTTTCTCCAGCCCGGCAGGCAAGCCTCCTCGCGCTCTGCCGGACACAAGCCGTGCGCTGCACAAATCCGGTGCAGTCCGCCGGTGGCGCGCGCCGACGTCCCGTTTTCGGGATACCGGAATGCTTGTGCCGCCGTCCGTTTCAGCTTTGTGTTCGCGTATCCAGGCGCCGTTGCCTGGCTATCGCCGGGCCGTCACTTGGGTAACCACATGGCTGAAACCCCTCCGACCGAATTCTTCATCCAGGGCATCACGAAAGACGGGAAAAAGTTTCGCCCGAGCGACTGGTCGGAACGTCTGGCCGGTGTGATGGCCTGCTTCGGGCCGGGGGCGAGCGGACGGAACGCGCGTCTCCAGTATTCGCTCTACGTGCGTCCGACGATGCTCGGCGACCTGAAATGCGTGATCCTCGATTCCCGGCTGCGCGATGTCGAGCCGATGGCGTTCGATTTCGTGCTGAATTTCGCGAAGGACAACAATCTCGTCGTCACCGAGGCGTGCGAACTGCCGGACTACGGCGAGAAGAAGTAAGAAGCGGACGGGCGGGGGCGCGCGCAGCGCCAGGCCCCGGTTGTTCGCCTGCATCGTTGCCGATCCCGGCGACACAGGCAAAAAAGCCCGCCTAGGCGGGCTTTTTTGCGATCGCAGGAAACAGGAACGCCCGCGGAAGCGGGCGCGCCGGATTTACGCTGCTGCCTGCAGGCCTTTGACGGCCGCGGCGAGGCGGCTCTTGCTGCGAGCGGCCTTGTTCTTGTGAACGATCTTCTTGTCAGCGATCGTGTCGATCGTCTTCACGGCAGCCTTGAACAGATCGGCAGCCTTTGCTTGATCGCCGGCGTCGACAGCCTTGCGAACAGCCTTGATCGCGGTACGGAATTTCGAGCGCAGCGCCGAGTTGTGCGAATTTGCCTTCGCGGCCTGGCGGGCGCGCTTGCGTGCTTGTGCGGAGTTAGCCATGACGGTTCCTTATCCTGTCCTGTTTCCAGAGCTTGGAGCCTAGACGGCCAAGCGCTGCTTTTCGATCCGTCCCCTGAGAGCGATTGCCCAGGGGCGCATAAAAAACGGTGATTTTAACCGAGGCCGGGACATGAAAACGGCAGTTGCCGTGCATGTACGAGCCCAGAAACAGGCGATTATAGCAACAAAATCAAGCGAGTGGCAACATCAACGTGACATCTGCCGGACCGGGCGCCATCGGCGTGCGCGCTTTTCGGCATCGGCCGCTGGCCGGGCCACGCAACGTCCGTATAATAAGCGCCCCATGAATCTATTCCGAGCCCTGCTGACGGTCAGCGGCTTCACGCTGCTGTCGCGCGTGACCGGACTGGCCCGCGAGACACTGATCGCCCGTGCGTTCGGTGCCAGTCAATACACCGACGCGTTCTACGTCGCCTTCCGTATCCCGAACCTGCTGCGCCGCCTGTCTGCCGAAGGCGCGTTCTCGCAGGCGTTCGTGCCGATCCTCGCCGAGTTCAAGAACCAGCAGGGGCACGACGCGACGAAGGCGCTCGTCGACGCGATGTCCACCGTGCTCGCGTGGGCGCTTGCCGTGCTGTCGGTCTTCGGGATCGTCGGCGCGTCGTGGGTCGTGTTCGCGGTCGCGTCCGGCCTGCACACCGACGGGCAGGCGTTCCCGCTCGCGGTCACGATGACGCGAATCATGTTCCCGTACATCGTGTTCATCTCGCTGACGACGCTCGCCTCCGGCGTGCTGAACACGTACAAGAGCTTCTCGCTGCCTGCGTTCGCGCCGGTGCTGCTCAACGTCGCGTTCATCGCCGCGGCCGTGTTCGTCGCGCCGCACCTGAAGGTGCCGGTGTTCGCGCTCGCGTGGGCCGTCATCGTCGGCGGCGTGCTGCAGTTCCTCGTGCAGTTGCCGGGCCTGAAGAAGATCGACATGGTGCCGCTGATCGGCCTCAACCCGCTGCGCGCGCTGCGCCACCCGGGCGTGAAGCGCGTGCTCGCGAAGATGGTGCCCGCGACGTTCGCGGTGTCGGTCGCGCAACTGTCGCTGATCATCAACACCAACATCGCGTCGCGGCTCGGGCAGGGCGCCGTGTCGTGGATCAACTACGCCGACCGCCTGATGGAATTCCCGACGGCGCTGCTCGGCGTCGCGCTCGGCACGATCCTGCTGCCGAGCCTGTCGAAGGCGCACGTCGATGCCGATTCGCACGAGTATTCGGCGCTGCTCGACTGGGGCCTGCGCGTCACGTTCCTGCTCGCGGCACCGAGCGCGCTCGCGCTGTTCTTCTTCGCGACACCGCTCACCGCGACCCTGTTCAACTACGGCAAGTTCGACGCGCATACCGTCACGATGGTCGCGCGCGCGCTGGCGACCTACGGGATCGGCCTCGTCGGCATCATCCTGATCAAGATCCTCGCGCCGGGCTTCTATGCGAAGCAGGACATCAAGACGCCGGTGAAGATCGCGATCGGTGTGCTGATCGTCACGCAGATCTCGAACTACGTGTTCGTGCCGCTGATCGGCCACGCGGGCCTGACGCTGAGCATCGGCGTCGGCGCGTGCCTGAACTCGCTGCTGCTGTTCATCGGGCTGCGCAAGCGCGGCATCTACCAGCCGTCGCCGGGCTGGCTGCGCTTCTTCGTGCAGCTGATCGGCGCGGCGCTGGTGCTCGCCGGCCTGATGCACTGGCTGTCGATCAGCTTCGACTGGACCGGGATGCGTGCGCAGCCGCTCGATCGCATTGCGCTGATGGCTGCGTGCCTCGTGGTGTTCGCTGCACTATATTTCGGTATGTTGTGGGTGATGGGCTTCAAATACGCTTATTTCAGAAGGCGCGCCAAGTGACGACCGCAATGACCCGCGTCCTCGACTACTTCAGCACGCTCGTGGCAGACGACGACAGCCTGCCCGTCACGGAAGCGGCGCTGTCGCTGGCGCAGGACGCGTATCCCGACCTCGACCTGCAGGGCACGCTGGCCGAACTCGACATGCTCGCCGCGCGGCTGCGCCGGCGGTTCACGGACGATGCGGACCTGAAGGGCCGCGTCGCCGCACTGAACGATTTCTTCTTCCGCGAGCTCGGCTTCGCGTGCAATCACAACGACTACTACGACCCCGATAACAGCCACCTGAACGCCGTGCTGAAGCGGCGGCGCGGGATCCCGATCTCGCTGTCGGTGCTGTACCTGGAGCTCGCCGAGCAGATCGGCGTACCGGCGCGCGGCGTGTCGTTTCCCGGTCATTTCCTGCTGCGCGTCACGCTGCCGGACGGCGACCTGATCATCGATCCGGCCAACGGCCATTCGCTGTCCGAAGCCGAGATGGTCGAGATGCTCGAGCCGTATGTCGCGCGTGCGGCCGGGGCGGTCGACAGCGCGTTGCGCGCGCTGCTGCAGCCGGCGACGAGCCGCGAGATCATCGCGCGGATGCTGCGCAACCTGAAGACGATCTATCTTCAGACGGAACGCTGGCAGCGGCTGCTCGCGGTACAGCAGCGGCTCGTGATCCTGCTGCCCGAGCACCTCGACGAAGTCCGCGACCGCGGTTTCGCGTATGCGCGGCTCGATTACCTGCGCCCCGCGCTCGAGGATCTCGAGCAGTATCTCGGCGAGCGGCCGGAGGCTGACGACGCCACCGTCGTCGAGTCGCAGGTGACCGAATTGCGGCAGCGGATGCAGCGCGACGGCGAGGACTGAGCCGCGGCCACGCTGCCGGAACCCGGAACGAAAAAACGCCCGCATCGCGGGCGTTTTTTTTATGCCTATTTCGGCTGCATCCGGATCGCGCCGTCGAGGCGGATCACTTCGCCGTTGAGCATCGGATTCTCGACGATCTGACGCACCAGCAGCGCGTATTCGGCCGGCTTGCCGAGCCGCGGCGGGAACGGCACCATCGCGCCGAGCGCGTCCTGTACGTCCTGCGGCATGCCGAGCAGCATCGGCGTCTCGAACAGGCCGGGCGCGATCGTCATCACGCGGATGCCGCTGCGCGACAGGTCGCGCGCGATCGGCAGCGTCATGCCGGCGACGCCGGCTTTCGACGCCGCATACGCGGCCTGGCCGATCTGCCCGTCGAATGCGGCGACCGACGCGGTGCTGACGATCACGCCGCGTTCGCCGTCCGCGGTCGGCGCGGTGGCGGCCATCGCGGCGGCCGCGAGCCGGATCATGTTGAACGTGCCGACGAGGTTCACGTTGATCGTCTTCGCGAACACGTCGAGCGGATGCGCGCCGTCCTTGCCGACGGTCTTCGCGGCGGGCGCGATGCCCGCGCAGTTC
>NZ_JAAGPE010000346.1:0-8727 GCF_017104605.1 Burkholderia sp. Ac-20384
TTTCGATGCGTTCGGCCGCCTCGCCGATCGCGCGGTCGATGATCGCAGCCGCGACCGCGAACATCGCGACGACGGGCAGCGACAGCATCAGCATGACGGCGCTCCGGTCTTGAGGTCGAGCGGCAGCCCGGCGACGAGCAGCGTCACGCGCGTCGCGAGTGCGGCGACGCGCTGGTTCAGGCGCCCGAGTTCGTCGACGTAGCGCCGCGTGACCGACCCGAGCGGCACGACGCCGAGCCCGATCTCGTTGCTGACGACGATGACCTTCGCGCGCGCGCCGCGCAACGCATGCTCGAGCCGGTCGACCTGTGCCGCGTACTGCGCATCGTCGAGCGGTTCGCCGTCGGCCGGGCACAGCAGGTTCGTGAGCCACAGCGTCAGGCAATCGACGAGCAGGCACGCGTGCGGATCGTCGAGCCGCGCGAGCGTGCCGGCGAGATCGACGGGCGCATCGGCGAAACCCCAGTCGGCCGGCCGGCGCGCGCGATGGTGTGCGATGCGCTGCGCGAATTCGTCATCGGCGGCGGTTGCGGTCGCGATGTAGGTGACGGGGAGGCCGCTGTCGGCGGCGAGCCGCTCGGCATGCGCGCTCTTGCCCGAGCGCGCGCCGCCGAGGACGAAGGTGAGGTCGTGCGGAATCATCGCGTGATTGTAACGGCGCGGGCATACCGGCGCGGGGGATAATGCGGCCTTTGCTTCGCGACGACCTTTACACGATGAATGCACCCGAGCCGCGGCCGCGCGGCACGCTGATGATCCAGGGCACCACGTCCGACGCGGGCAAGAGCACGCTGGTTGCGGGCCTGTGCCGGCTGGCCCGCCGCGCCGGCGCGCGCGTTGCGCCGTTCAAGCCGCAGAACATGGCGCTCAACAGCGCGGTGACGGCCGACGGCGGCGAGATCGGCCGCGCGCAGGCGCTGCAGGCGCTGGCCGCGGGCGTCGCGCCGCATACGGATTTCAACCCCGTGCTGCTGAAGCCGACGAGCGACCGCGGCGCGCAGGTGATCATTCACGGCAAGGCGCGCATGAACCTCAATGCGCGTGCGTATCACGACTACAAGCCGGTCGCGTTCGACGCGGTGCTCGAGTCGTACGCGCGCCTGCGCGCCGGCTACGACACGGTGATCGTCGAGGGCGCAGGCAGCCCGGCGGAGATCAACCTGCGCGAGGGCGACATCGCGAACATGGGATTTGCCGAACGTGTCGACTGCCCGGTCGTGCTGGTCGCCGACATCGACCGCGGCGGCGTGTTCGCGCACCTGGTCGGCACGCTCGCGTGCCTGTCGGACAGCGAGCGCGCGCGCGTGCGCGGCTTCGTGATCAACCGCTTCCGCGGCGATTTCAAGCTGCTCGAACCGGGGCTCGACTGGCTGCGCGCGCAAACGGGCAAGCCCGTGTTCGGCGTGCTGCCGTACCTGCACGGGCTGCTGCTCGACGCCGAGGACATGCTGCCCGCACAGGCGCGCAGCGCTGCCGCACGCGGTGACGCCGGCGTGCTGCGCGTCGTCGTGCCGGCGCTGCCGCGCATCAGCAACCACACCGATTTCGATCCGCTGCGCGCGCATCCGCAGGTCGAATTCACGTACTGGAAGAGCGGCCCCGTGCCGGACGCCGACCTGCTGATCCTGCCCGGGTCGAAGAGCGTGCAGCGCGATCTCGCATGGCTGCGCGACGCGGGCTGGGACACGCTGATCCGTCGCCACCTGCGCTACGGCGGCAAGGTGATCGGGATCTGCGGCGGGATGCAGATGCTCGGCCGCACGCTCGACGATCCGCTCGGCCTCGAAGGCGCGCCCGGTAGCGTGCCGGGGCTCGGGCTGCTCGATTTCGGCACGACGCTGCAGCCCGACAAGACGCTGAAGAACGTGACGGGACATCTCGCGCTGCCGGGCGGGGCCGCGGTACACGGCTACGAGATCCACATGGGCGATACGCACGGGCCTGCGCTTGCTTCTCCCGCGCTCGCGTTGGCAGCCGACGCCGCGCAGGACGGCACGCGCCCCGACGGCGCGGTGTCCGACGATGGCCAGATCCTCGCGACCTACGTGCACGGGCTGTTCGACTCGCCCGACGCCTGCGCGGCGTTGCTCGCGTGGGCCGGGCTCGACGGCGCGGAACGAATCGACTATCCGGCGCTGCGCGAGGCATCGCTCGAACGGCTGGCCGACACGTTCGCCGACCATCTCGACCTCGACGCGCTGTACGCCGAGTTTCGCTGACGCGGGTTGGGCCGCGCTCGCTTTTTCCACCGGATCGCGTACAACACAGATGGGCGGATATCCGCCTGGAGGAGTGCGACGATGAAGGCTCGATGGTGGTGGAGCGTGCTGCTCGCGGCGCTGCTGGGCGCGTCGGCGGTTGCGCACGCGTGCGATTCGTACGCACCGGGCGGCAGCCAGTCCGGTTCCGGCGACGCCACACAAGGCAAGAGCGGTTACTGAAGCAGGTTGCGGGGCATGATCGGTCATGCCCCTTTTTACGTCGTGATTAACTCCGTATGGGAATCAGTTAAAGCGAATTGGCGCGTTTATCGGTCGAATTGATTCGAATAGAGTGCAATCCATTCACACCACTCACGAAGGAATTCGCCATGAACCCCAATCGCCTCAACGATTTCGCCGCGACCCTGCTACGCGTTGCGCTCGGCGTGCTGTACCTCGCGCACGTCGCGCAGAAGGTGTTCGTCTTCACGCTGCCGGGCACCGCGCAGTTCTTTGCGTCGATCGGTCTGCCGGGCTGGCTCGCGTACCTGACGACGTTCGTCGAACTGGCCGGCGGCCTGGCGCTGGTCGCAGGCTTGCGCGTGCGCATCGCCGCGCTCGTGCTGCTGCCGTTCATGCTCGGCGCGACCGCCGCGCATTTGCCGAACGGCTGGAGCTTCGCGTCACCGAACGGCGGTTGGGAATATCCGGCGCTCTGGGCGGTCACGCTTGCCGTGCAAGCGCTGCTGGGCGGCGGCGCGTTCGCGCTCGGCGCACGGGAGGCCGCGGCTCAGCGTGCGTAACGGGTAAGTAAGCGCACCCGGGGCGGCGCAACCCGTTCCGGTGACACCCCGTTTGCCGATATCATCGCTCCCTGTATCCGCATTCGAGCGGCGCCTGCCATGCGGTGGGCGCCGCGCGGCTTTTTCGGGGGAATTCATGACGGTGATCGTGGTGGCGAATCCGAAGGGCGGCGTGGGGAAGAGCACGCTGTCCACCAATCTTGCCGGCTATTTCGCGGCGCAGGGCGCGTGGGTCGCGCTCGCGGACCTGGACCGGCAGCAGTCCGCGCACGCGTGGCTCGACCTGCGGCCGGCCGGATTGCCGGCGATCGAGGCATGGGAGCTCGATCCGGACGCGCCGACGAAGCCGCCACGCGGCCTCGAGTATGCCGTGATCGATACGCCGGCCGGCCTGCACGGCAACCGGCTCAACGTCGCGCTGCAACTGGCCGACAAGGTGATCGTGCCGCTGCAGCCGTCGATGTTCGATATTCTGGCCACGCAGCAGTTTCTGGAGCGCCTCGCCGGCGAGAAGGCCGTGCGCAAGGGCAGTGTCGAGGTCGGGATCGTCGGGATGCGGGTCGATGCGCGCACGCGCTCGTCGGATCAGCTTCACCGGTTCGTCGAAGGGCTCGGCCTGCCGGTGCTCGGCTACGTGCGCGACACGCAGAACTACGTGCAGATCGCCGCGCACGGCCTCACGTTGTGGGACGTCGCGAAGAGCCGGGTCGAGAAGGATCTCGAGCAGTGGCGGCCGATCGTCGAATGGGCCGAACGCCGGGCGCCGAAGGCAGAGAAGACGGAGAAGGCCGTCAAGGCGTCCTGATCGCGCGGCCGCCGGGCCGGCGCACGATGAAATGAGAAAGGGCCGGATTCCGTCGAGTGCGGAATCCGGCCCTTTGACTAAGAGCGGCGCGGCTACTCCCGCGCGCCAGGGCACGCGGATCGCCGTTCAGGTCAGGTCCAGTTCTGCGTCGGCACGTGATCGCGGTGGCCCTTGATCTTGTTGCCGTCGTCCATGAACACGAGCTTCGGCTTCCAGCCGGCCTGCAGCTCGGCTTCGTCGACCATTGCGAATGCCGCGATGATCACGAGGTCGCCGAGTTGCGCGCGACGCGCGGCCGAGCCGTTCAGCGAGATCATCCCGCTGCCGCGCTCACCCTTGATCGCGTACGTCGAGAAGCGCTCGCCGTTGTTGATGTTCCAGATGTCGATCCGTTCGTTCTCGATGATGCCCGATGCTTCGAGCAGGTCTTCGTCGATCGCGCACGAGCCTTCGTAGTGCAGCTCGCAGTGCGTGACGGCCGCACGGTGGATCTTCGATTTGAGCATGTGGCGCTGCATGGTGTCTCCGTGATGCGTGAGAGGCGCGGGCGGGGCGGCCCGTCAGATTTCCAGGTTGTCGATGAGGCGCGTCGCGCCGAGCTTCGCGGCCGCGACGACGACGAGCGGTTCGCCGGCTTCGAGCTGGGCCGCGTCCGGCGCGATCAGGTTCGCGCGGCGGCGGATCGAGATGTAGTCGGGCGCCCAGCCGCGGCCGGCCAGATGCGTGCGGGCCATTTCTTCGAGCTTGCCGAGGTCGTGCTCGCCGCCGAGCACGCTTTCGCGGATGCGCTGCAGCGTCTTCGCGAGTTCGGGCGCTTCGCTGCGCTCGTCGGCCGACAGGTAGCGGTTGCGCGACGACAGCGCGAGGCCGTCCTCGTCGCGCACGGTTTCGGCGGCGATGATGTCGACCGGCAGCGCGAGCTGCTGGCACATGCGGCGCACGATCATCAGCTGCTGGTAGTCCTTCTTGCCGAACACGGCGACGCGCGGCTGCACGCAGGCCATCAGCTTCGTCACGACGGTGCACACGCCGGTGAAGAAGCCGGGCCGGAATTCCCCTTCGAGGATCCCGCCGAGATCGTCCGGCGGCAGCACGCGATATTCCTGCGGTTCCGGGTACATGTCGCGCTCGGTCGGCGCGAACAGCACGTAGACGTTTTCCTTCTGCAGCTTCTCGATATCGTCCTGGAGCGTGCGCGGATACTTGTCGAAATCCTCGTTCGGGCCGAATTGCAGCCGGTTGACGAAGATGCTCGCCACGACCGGGTCGCCGTGCTGGCGCGCGAGGCGCATCAGCGACAGGTGCCCTTCGTGCAGGTTGCCCATCGTCGGCACGAACGCCGTGCGGTTCTGTCCGCGCAGCTGGTCGCGCAGTTCATGGATCGAGCTGATGACTTTCATGATCGGGTAGCGGGTTCCTCGCGCTGGCGCGCGTTGGCGCCGCAGCAGCGGCGTCGGGGTCGAAGCGGAGAACGCCGGCGCGCGGGCGGCGCATCGGGCGTCGGCGGATTGTAGAGGATTTGCCCGCCAAACGCATCGATAAAAGAACGGTCGTTCACTTTTTAATCGGGCGTGCCGGCAACCACTCGCGCGGCCACGCCGGGCTGCGGTGAGGCGGCGAGTGTGCCGGGATGACTCGGGAGAACGGAAAGGGCGGGCGCGGGGGTTACGCGGGCAGGTACGCGAGACGCACGTAGATCGGCGCGAACGGCTCGGCCTGGGTGATCTCGAGGAGCGACTCGCGCGCGAGTTCGAGCATCGCGATGAAATTCACGACGACGACCGGCACGCCGCGCGACGTGTCGAACAGCTCGGCGAACTCCATGAAGCGCGCGTTCTGCAGCCGGCGCAGGATCAGGCTCATGTGCTCGCGCACCGACAGCTCCTCGCGGGAGATCTTGTGGTGCTGGACGAGCTTCGCGCGCTTGAGCACGTCGGCCCATGCGGCGCGCAGGTCGTCCGAATTCACGTCGGGGAAGCGCGGCGTGACGCTCTGCTCGATGTAGACCTCGGCGCGCAGGAAGTCGCGGCCGAGCTGCGGCAACTGGTCGAGCCGCTGCGCGGCGAGCTTCATCTGCTCGTACTCGAGCAGGCGGCGCACGAGTTCGGCGCGCGGATCCTCGGCTTCCTCGCCGGTGTCGGCCTTCTTGACCGGCAGCAGCATCCGCGACTTGATCTCGATCAGCATCGCCGCCATCAGCAGATACTCGGCCGCGAGCTCGAGGTTCGACGTGCGGATCTGGTCGACGTAGCCCAGATATTGCGCGGTGACCTGCGCCATCGGGATGTCGAGCACGTTGAAGTTCTGCTTGCGGATCAGGTAGAGCAGCAGGTCGAGCGGGCCTTCGAAGGTCTCGAGGAAGATCTCGAGCGCATCGGGCGGGATGTAGAGATCCTGCGGCAGCTTGAAGAGCGGCTCGCCGTACAGGCGAGCGAATGCCGCGACACCGTCGACCGTGTCGGGCGTCGAATCGGCGCCCGCGGGCGCGGCGATCGCGTCGTCCTGCCGGGCGGCGCTGGCCTCGTCTGCGGCGCTCACGTCGTCAGAAGTTCTGGTAGTAGACGTACGACGTTTGCTTCACGCGCGATTCCTGCTGCTCGGCGCGCTCTTCGAGGTCGATCGGCTGCTTGTCCCACAGCAGGGAACGGCCCTTGCGCTGCTCATCCTCGAGCGTCGGCTTCTGCTGCTTGAGCTGGTTCAGGAACTGCGTGACATCGGACTGGTACGGCATGGCTGGGTTTTCCGTTTCGGGCGGCGCACGATGCGCCGGATTCACGATGGCGGGATTTTACCGCATCGCGGGAACGGCCGGCGTCAATCGCGCGTCGAATCCGCGGGGCGGCGTGCAGCCGGCACCCGGACGCGCGCCGTCGCGCATGACGCCGCGGCCGCGCTCGCGCGCGCAGCGGTTTACAAACATTAAGCTTTGGTGCCAGCCCCCTGTGGTCAAATACAGGGTTTTCCACAAAACCGTGATAACCGAGGGCGAGGTCATATTTGGCGGGGCAGTCGAACCAGCAAGCACACACGGCACATGACGCGGGCCCGCGCGTGGAACGCAATCGCGCCGGCGTCGCGGCTCGCGCCGCGCGGGCGACCCTCGCGGGTTGCCTTGCCGCGTGCTTCGCGCTGCCGGCCCACGCGAAGTACAACGTCGACATCGATGCGCCGCGTTCGGTTCGCAAGCTGCTCAAGTCGCATCTCGATATCGCACGCTTCGCGAAGCGCGACGACATCAGCGACGACCAGTTCGACTTCCTCGTCACCGCCACGCCGCAACAGGTGCGCGACCTGACCGCGACGGCCGGCTATTTCTCGCCGGTCGTGCGCACCGACGTGCGCACGCGCGACGGCAAGCGCGACGTGCGCGTCGCGGTCGATCCGGGGAAGCAGACGATCGTGTCGAGCGTCGACCTGACGTTCAAGGGGCCCATCGACACCGAGGATCCGAAGCAGGAAGCCGCGACCCGTTTCGCGTTTTCGCTGAAACCGGGCGACCCGTTCACGCAGTCCGACTGGGACGGCGCGAAGGGCGCGGCGCTCAAGCAACTGCAGTCGCGCCGCTATCTCGGCGGGAAGATCGCGTCGTCGGAAGCGCGCATCGACCCGCGCACGCAGCGCGCGACGCTCGCGGTCACGTTCGACAGCGGCCCGACGTTCACGATCGGCAAGGTCGACGTCGACGGTGTGCGGCGCTATCCGGAAAAGGTCGTCACGAACGTCAATCCGCTGTCGGAAGGCGAGATCTACGACGTGCAGCGCATCACCGAACTGCAGCGGCAGTTGCAGAACACGCCCTATTACGCGAGCGTCGCGATCGACGTCGGCGACGATACGGCGAAGCCCGAGCGCACGCCCGTGCACGTGAAGGTCAGCGAGTTCCCGTACAACAACATCCGCGGGGGTGTCGGTTTTGCCACCGATACCGGGCCGCACGTGCAGGGTTCCTATACGTATCTCGACACGTTTGGCGCCGCGTGGCCGCTGACCGTGTCGGGCCGGCTCGACCAGATCCAGCAATACGGGCAGGTCCAGCTGTCGATGCCGCCGGGCGCGAAGGGCTGGACCAACAGCGTGCTCGCGTCGTACACGAACACCAACGTGTCGGACACGCGCATCTACAGCGCGCGGGTCGGCGTGCAGCGCACGCGCACCGGCCAGTTCATCGACTATTCGTATTCGCTGATGTACTACCAGGACCGGCTCGACCAGAACGGCGCGGGTCCGACCACGAGCCGCGCGCTCGTGCCGCAATGGGCGTGGACACGCCGCAACGTCGACGATCCGCTGTTCCCGCGTTCGGGCAACCTGATCCACGCGGAGGCCGGTTTTGCGATCAAGGGCGTGGCGACCGACCAGTCCTTCATCCGCGGCTACGCGCGCGGCCAGCAGTACCTGCCGATCGGCAAGCGCGACCTGTTCGTGTTCCGCGCGGAGCTCGGCGGCGTGTTCACGAGCGGCAGCTCGACCGGCGTGCCGGCGTCGCTGCTGTTCCGCGCGGGCGGCTCGAACTCGGTGCGCGGCTACGGCTACCAGAGCATCGGCAACAGCGTCGACGGCTCCGTGCTGCCGACCAAGTACCTGATGACGGGCACTGCCGAATACCAGCACTGGTTCAACCGCGACTGGGGCGCCGCGACGTTCTTCGACATCGGCACCGCCACCGATGCGTGGGGCGAGCGCGTGTTCTACCCGGGTGTCGGCATCGGCGCGCGCTGGCGCAGCCCCGTCGGCCCGATCAACGTCGATGTCGCGTACGGGTTGCGCAACCATAGCGTGCGCCCGTACCTGACGCTCGGCATCGCTTTCTGACCGTACCGCTTCACCAACGACGAACCGCATGACGAAGGACCCGAACGACACGCCGCCGCCTCACGATCCGGACTCGCCCGACGGCGCGCCCGACGCGCCGCCGCGC
>NZ_JAAGPE010000347.1:0-9005 GCF_017104605.1 Burkholderia sp. Ac-20384
CGACTGGACCGCTCGCGAGCGGTCCAGCTTCGACGATCCGTCGCCAACTCAGCAGCCAATCGCATACAAAATCCTTTTGCGCAGCGACCTCGTGATCAAGACGAGGCGTTTTTCAACAGCCTGCTAGCTGCGTGATGGGATCTTGCTCCGTGGCCGCAATCCGCGAATAGATTAATCTCGTGACAGGTCATACAATACAATTTCTTCGCAATATCCGAGAGTCATCGCCTTGCGTGAAATTATGCATGAAGAATTTGTGTTTATGCGAAATAGTCGCACGAAATACGAAACGAATTTCGAAATGGCGCTGCATTTTGCTGGAAATTGCGTGCATTGATCGATGGAGTGTTGTAGCAGGCGCGCTGAATGGCAAACGTGCCGCGAGTCCAGCCTCGATTTTCATCGCTCTCGATAGAAATGTTCCATTCTTCGTCCCCCTGATTGCGGATCAATGCCATGTCGTCAAAGCTGAAGTCAATACTGGTTTCGTCTGGCAGGCCCTCGGTCAACGACGAGGAAGCACGCGGCAGCGCGCCAGCCGGGCAGCGCGCTGCCGCGAGGCAGAACGCGGAGCCGCCGTTGACGGGTGCGCTGACTGGTCTTCGGGCGCGTCATGGTGCGAAGGCCGCCGTGCCAGTAATGGGTGGTGTGCGTTCCGGCGGTCGACCGTCGTCGCTCGGGTTCCGTATGGCGGGGGCCGGAATGACGATCTCGCAAGATCGGCCGTCGCGGTTGGAGCTGGCGGCCGGCGATTCCGACATTCGTGCGGAACCTTATTCGGCGGCGCATCAGGAGGGAGTAGCGCTACTCAAACGGCTGCCCCTGGCGTCCGGCACATTGATGACATTGCCGGACATGAATCGGCGGCCGCAACGGTCGGCCGGCATGCGCGCTGTGATCTCCGCATTGCCGGGTGCGAGCCGGATATTGGCGCCCAAGTCGCCGTACGAACTGATGACGGGTAAGAAGGGCCACATGGTGGAAACGGATGCGGCGATGGTCGACGCGTTTCTGAAGGAGTTAACAGAGGCGGTTGGCGGGAGCCATGCACGGCATGCGGCCGCGGCGAACGAGGTCGAGACGGCCGGTAACACGCTGGAGGCAGCAAGGCGTGAGTTGGAAGCGGCCGAACGCATGCTGGACAGCGCCTCCGCCAGCGGCGACGCGGCCCGGCTGCCGGTCTTGGCTCAGGCGGTGGAGGCTGCAACACAAGCGCTGCAGCAGGCGAAGGACAAGCTGAAGAACGAGATGGCCGGCATGCGCGAGCGGATGGCCGGATTCCAGTCGCTCGGTCTCGGTGTGCAGGTGCAAACGTTGGACGTCCTGGGTCGAAAAATAGCAGTGGTCAGCAAGCAGATAGATTTTCTTGCGAACACGATGGCCAGCGACGAACTGGCGCTTCCGCAGGTCATCGGGCAGCTCGGTGTGAAACTGGACGACGCCGAGAAGAATCTGCGTCAGAAAAGCGAAGCATTGGCAGCCGCGAGAAGGACTGTAAAGGGTCTCGAGAAGTCGCTCGCGGACGCCCGTACGAAATTGAAATACAACGAGCTCGCCGATCTTGCACTTGGCGAAATTGACCCATCGTCCGCGGATTCATCGGGCGCTGACAACGCGGGGTCGTCCTTGCCCATGCTGAAGGCGGACATTTCGAATCTCGAGGCACAGCTCGCGGTCGGTCGTGAATCCGTCAACGCGCTCGGGCTCGAGCTGGACAGCCTGACCTTCGCGCGGTCGTACCTGAATGACGAGTTGATGCGGCTGCGGGGATTCGCCGACGACGCCGGCACCCAGCTCAGCGACACCGCGATCGGCTTGCGGGCGGCCAGGGTGGAGGTCGAGAAGACAAAGGTGTCCGTGAGCAAACTGTTCGAGGCGCAGCAGAAACAGGTCGACGAGTTGAGCAGTTCGGTGATTCGCGCGATCGCCACGTCGGCTCCCGGCTTTGCGATCGACGAGCTGGCGAACCACGGTGCGCCGTTGCTCGAGATGCTCAAGACGATGAGCGAGTCCGAGCGGTTGCAGAGAGATGATTTCCAGGTCGACCGCGTGTTGCCGCGGGTGACGGCGATGGAGATGATTTCGCGCGGCCTCGCGGTCGCGACCGGCGGCGATGTCGATCTGGCCGCACAGCTGGCCCGAGATCTGACGAGCCGCCCCCTGGATCACTGGGTTCCGCTTCCTGCCGGCAAGGTGGGCGAGGCCGGCATGCTGGTTCACGAGGCGCCGAGCAAGGAGATGATTGCGCTACTCACGCTGATGGCCAGCGTGCCGCGCGGGCTAGACGCGATGAATACTGTCGCAGGCAGCGCCGCTGCCGACGATGCATGGAAGGTGCCGTTGGATTCCGGGCAGCGCGACGCGGAGCAGGCGTATTGGCAGGCGTATCGGGCACGGGCGAACGAACCGAGCGCTCAGGTTAAGGCATGGCTGGACGACGCGATGGATGTGGCGGCCCGCGAGATTCGCAACCCGAAGGGTGCTCCATTGCTGACGCTCGACGCTGTTCCGTTGAAAAAGCAGGCCGCATACCGCGCCGTGCGCAACGGATTTCTGTCGAATGCGCAGGGTTCGGACTACGATTTGTGCAACCAGAATCTACTGAATCTGACGGAAACGATGATCGCGCAGAAGCCGAGGCGCCCGCGGCTCTTGCGGTGGGCGCCGACGTCGGTCGATCCGGCTAAAGGGGCATCGCCGTTTCAGCCGCGTGTGCTGCGCTTTGCGCAGAAGCAGATGGAGGCGCAGGGAATGGAAACCCGAAAGACGCGTCTCGACCGCGAGATCGCAACGACGTTCGCCAAACTCGGCGAGTCGGCGCGCGGGTATCTGCAGAACATCGTGTCAACTGTACAGGGCGATTGCGGCGAGGATCGCCGGTTGAGTGTTGCGCTCGTTGCGCTTGCCGACTACGTGACGGGCGAACCGCGCCGTTCGACACGCAACCTGCGTTTCCCGCTGAGTGCGGAGAGCCTGAATCTTCGTAGTCCGATCGCGCCGAAGCGCTTCGGGCAGACAAAGCGCCTGTACGACGCCCAGTTCGACAAAAAGGACATCGCGCGAATCCGGGAGCGGCTCGCCGAGCTGGATCCGGACGCGAATGGGCAGATGCCGCCGATGCTCGACGTGCTATTTGACCGGAAGCGCGTGTCGCTCATCGATGTTATGACAGGGTTGAACGCCGCGCTAGACGGCAGCTCGGACGAGCTGAGTGCCGCGCTCGGCCCGGCACTCGTCGATTTGCGTCGCAGTGTGACCGGCGCGGAGCCGCAAGCTGGCAGCGCGGCATCGGGCGCGGCTAATGCAGCGAATGTGGTGGCGGTGGGCCGTACGATCGGCGCGCGCGTGGCTGAAGCGAAATCGCTGACGATCGAATCGAAGGACGATATCGATAGCTTTTTCCGGCCGATGCTCGAGACGGCGCGTCTGCGCGATCAGGTGACGCTGACGAGCGGCGGCGCGGTTGGCATCGGCATTCCGATGCTGGTGCCAGTGGCGCCGGGCTTTCCGTTGAGCGGCCAGGTTCATCTTGCGTCGCGGCGGTCGGAAGCATTTCTTCAGCTGAAGAACCCGACGTTCTCGACGGAAATCGTGACCGGCAGTGTGGTCACTTCGCAGCGCGACATCAGCGTGACCGCCGGCTACCGCGTGCCGTTCGGCGCGGGTGGTCTGACCGCGACCGGCACGGCGAAACTCGACAATTCGCATGCGACGACGATTTCCACGTCGTTGAGGACGCTGCGCGGCAAGGACGACATGGGCAATCGCAAGGTACAGCAGGCGATCGACGACAACCTGTCGGTGCTTGACACGCTGCTGCGGTGGCGCGACAAGACCGACGCGCACGGTGAGAACTATGGATTCGACGATCCGCTGCAGGCTGTCCTGGCGTTGAACCCTGGCATACTCGTCGCGTCGTCCAGAAAGGAAAGTCGCGGCACACAGGGAATGGTCGAAGCTCGCGCCGCGGTGCGCGGCCGTGCGCTGACGGGGCATCTGTCGGGCGGCGCCTCATTCACCCCGCTGGCGATGCGTGCGGGGAAAATGTCCGAGCGCAGCGTTGAGCAGACCGGCTATTCGCACCAGACCGTCCACGATAACAACGAAACGGCGCTTCAGCGTGGCGAGATGGGCGCGCGGATCGGCTTCATCGGCACGCCGTACAAGCATGGGATTGCCAGGAAGGACGCCAACGTGAAAACGGGTAAGGGCACGGCCGCCGGCAAGGCGCACATTAGCCTAGTCGGCAACCTGTTCGAGTATTCACGCGAATTGTTTTCCAATCTAGAGAAGAACGGCGCAACGACATTCCCGATTGGCGATTCGATGGGCGGCAGTGTTGATCGGGTCTACGGCACACCCAAGGATTTGCTGGCCGAGATCGAGGCCCATCGCGAGGACTGGCTGATCCGCTGCCTCGACGTGTTGCCGCGCGCGAAGCACTCGGAAACTGATACGACTGATCGCCTGTCACAGGCGAACCGGCTTCTGGATCGATTCGTGGCCGACCTGCGGCAGGCCGGAGCAGATCCGGGTTTTCAGTTCAACATTAAGTACGAGATGTGGCCGAGGATGAGCGGGCTAGTCGACGGTCTTCGCGGTGTCGAGGCGCTTGCCAGCGAGCAGGGCGACAACGCGGGTGCCGAACGCGCACGAACGGCGGCCGACGAACTGCTCACGCATCGCGCCAGCTGGGCGCCGAAGAACATGACCGTGCGGAGCAAGGGCAAGACGTCGCAGGAACTCGGAATCGACTTCTTTCTGCGCTGGCAGAAGACGGCGTCGGCCGAGACGAGCCGCTCGGCGGCTGCGTTCCCGATCTAGGCGCGCGGGCAGATGATCGCCGTGCGGATACAAAGGTGCATCAGGTTGCCCTTCCGCGCGGCCGGGCGGCTGGCCCGTATGCAGTGGCCACGAGACCTGTGACATCCGTTGCTCCGTTGCTCCGCTGCTGGGTCATGCCGCTTCGCTTTCTACCTCGTCCTGCTCGTCGACCGACGCGCGAGCGCCGCGCCGCAATGCTTGCGGAGTTAGGCCGTAGCTGCGCACGAACGCTTCGCGCAGGTGGTTGCGGTCACGGAACCCCGTTTCCCGCGCGACGGTATCGAGCGTGTGTCGGCCCCGCTCGATCATGATCCTAGCCGCTTCGAGCCGCAGTCGCTTGATCGCGTTGGCAGGTGATTCGGCGGTTTCCGACAGGAAGATACGCGCGAACTGCCGCGTGCTGACGTGGGCTGCGCGGGCTAGATCGCTGACGCGCAACGGTGCCGCCAGATTGGCGCGGGCATACTCGAGCGCGAGCTGCACACGGTCGGATTTCGGCGCCAGGCCCAGCAGCTCGGATTGTTGCGACTGCCGCCCCGAGCGCCGCTGATTCATCACGAGCACGCGCGCCACGGAGTCCGCGAACTCTGGGCCGACGTCCTTTTCCACCATGCCGAGCGCGAGATCCATCGCAGCGGTCAGCCCGGCGGACGTCCAGATCGAGCCGTCGGCAATATAGATCCAGTCGCTCTGCACTTGGGCCAGCGGCCAGCGCCGTTGCAACTCGTCCGCATGCGCCCAGTGAGTCGTTACGCGCTTCCGATCGAGCAGGCCTGCCTCGCCGAGGACAAACGCGCCGGTACAGAGTCCGGCGACGCGTCGAGCGTTCTCGGCCGACTCCCTGACGAACTGGAGCTCGGCGGCCGACGAGTTGCGTGCGCCTGGATTGATCACGCCGCCGATCATCCAGGTATCCGCAGCCGTGACCGAATTCGCAGGTTCGGTCAGCACTGAAAGGCCGAGCGACGAGCAGACGGGCCCGCCGTCGATTGATACATTCGTCAGATGATAAATCTGCTCTTTTGCGACGACATTCGCGATCTCGAACACGGCCTGAGTCCCGATCGCCATTACTTGGAAACCTTCCGTCAAGAAAAAGCCAATTCGATGCATCTTGCTCACCGCGTGCCTGATCCAAAGCACCGATTATAGAGGTTGTTTGGAGGTCTGGCAGGGACCGGCTTCGGTCGGGCTGATTGAGCCATTTTGTACCTCCCGGCGCACGCCATGGTCGGCGGAATAGCGGGGCGATCGGCGGTCGTCAGCCGGGTGTTAACTGCCGGTTCTCGATGCCGAGCATGTTCCATTCGATCAACGCGACGAAGCCGTCTGCGGCGGCTATGACGATCCACCGATGATATTGGTGGGCGACTTCGCCGGGTTGATAGTCATGCCTTTCCTGCCAGGCCACTGCTCGGCGGACGAATAGTTTAGTCCCGAATAGCGGTGCGATACATTCGACGAGGCCGAGTGCGCGTATCGTGCGCATCGCATCTGCGACTGGGCGCGTGAAGTCGAGTGTGCGCTGGCGTTCGTCCAGTCCGGGCCAGTAACTGCCGCGCTGCTGCGGGTGGCTCGTTTTCCACAGTGCTTCAAAGTCGTGCGCGACGCGTGACGCGAGGCGCGCCGCGGCCATCTGCAGCCTGAGCTGAAGAGTTTCATGCCATTCGTCCGCGTCGATTGGGAACGGTTCGGCTGCAATCACGGCGCCGGTATCGAAGTCCGCGTCAAGCTGGTGGCAGGTGATTGCCCATTCGCGCCGTTCCTCGAGAATCGCGTGCATTACTGGATAAGGGCCGCGGCCTTCCGGGAGCGGCGACGGATGGAAGTTCGCGGCATAGCGAAGGTGCCCACGCCACTCCGGAATGCGCCAACCATAACCGGATACGATGAGTGCATCGCACTGTTGGGACGCGAGCCAGCTGAAATCTGCTTCGGTGATGCGGGACATCCGGATCGGGATACGCAGCTTTTCCGCGCGATCGACCATCTCGCTGTTGAAGTCGAGGAGATTGTCGACGGGAATCGTATAGAGCGCGACCGGCTCCCAGCCGGCGGCGATGAATGTATCGAAGACGACACGCCAGCGGTCGAATCCGGCAAACGCAAATTTCATGACGGGGATCCCCAATAACGGACTGGATGAGATGACGGCGAATGGCCAGCGTAACGGTAGCAGCACACACGCATGTGCCGGGGCCTGAAATTGTGTCGCTTCTCGCGAAGCGACGAGTCGCTTCGCGCGGACAGGAAACAGCGTTCGCATTTCGGCGCATCGGTTCGCGGCGCGTGCTCGTGCGACGGATGTGCATTGCTACGCTGATGCCGGAAGTCGACGTGTCTTGCCTCGATCGAGTGCGATGCGATCTGCGAGTGCCGATCCGTGATCAAATGGGGAAAACAGAATGAGCTTTATCGGAAAAGTTTTCGATGAGGTATTCAATGGCTTCAAGGACAGCGTCGGCGACGTTGTCCATGGTATAGGCGATGTCGGAAAGGGGGTGGGGAAATTGACGATGAGCATTGCCGCCCGTGACGGCAAGGGTGCGATCGAAGGTCTGAAGGATGTTGGCAAGGGCGGCATGGATGCCATTAGTGCCGGGCAGGACTTGATGGAAGCCGCGACGCCCGAGGGCGCCGCAGTCAACGTGATGCTGGCCGGCGCCAAGGTCGGGATTGAGCAACTGTCGGGCAAGTCGACGACCGCAGAGAATCCGGAGAGCACAACCAATCAGGCGGGCTCGGCGAGCTCCGCGAATCCCGAAGGCGCATCCCGGCCGAAAGCGTCATGACTCATGCGGAAGACATGACGGATGCCGCTGCCGTCGTCCAGGACGATGCAGCGGCGATGGCGCAACATGTCATCGATTGCCTGCAGCGCGACGAGCCCGATGCGGCGGAAGCGCTTCTCAGGCACATGCACGATGCCTATCCGCAAACCCGGGACTTCCTGATATTTCCGGTGACGATTGCATTATTGCGCCGTCAGTTTCACGAAGCATGGCAGTTGGTCAATGGGATGCCCGACGATCAGTCTCCCGAACTGAAGGCGCTGTGCCTGAAGATGCTCGATGATCCAACTTGGCACAGCTACGCGATTGCCCATCAGGACAGCCCGGACCCATTCGTGCGAACGGCAATGCGCTGGCTACTCGCGGCTGCCTGACTGTGCACGAAACGATGCGATTTGCTAACGCGGTTGCACAATGCTTGTGCGAACCATGAGTCAGGATCTTATGTCGACGGCACCCCGTCGACCGACGTCACTTTCCATCGTCGTTCGACTGGTGTGAAGGATCACCGGTCGCGAGATAGTGTATCGGAAACTGCATTCAGTCCCGTACAGCGATCGGGACCTGGGTCCGCCCGTTCAATATCGTGTGTTCAATCAGCACGGGTCGATGACTGAGCGAGGTCCCGCTATGCGTGTGCCGATGCAAGTCGGATTTCTGTTTTGGGGTGAAAAAGGGGGGTAGAAATTCCGTGTTCAAGGCGGGTTGAGAATCACACGGACGGTCGAACGAATCGATCCTCGTAGAGGATCGCGAATTGGTTCATGGCAGCCTTCCAATCATGAGCGGCGCGACCCCAATCTGCAGTGATTTTGCGCAGTGCCAGCCAGATGAGCTTCGTCGCAGCTTCATCGGTCGGGAAGTGGCCCCGTGACCCTGTCTCGATTCCACGTACAGCAAGAAGTTTGATAACTTTTTGACTGTATGGAGAACAGAATGGCAGAGAACGTGGTGCCGAGAAGGCAATACACGCAGGAATTCAAGGTGGAGGCGGTGCGCTTGTCGGAGAGCGTCGGTCAGCATGAGGCCAGCTCGCAGGCTGGGTGTACCGGTGGCGACACTGGGCAACTGGTGCCGAGACCAGCGCAAAGGCAATGCTGAAGCGGCGACGGGGCCGTTACCCAGCACGCCGAGCTCCAGTCGTCGACCGGTCGCGATCTGGAGGCCGAGGTCAGCAGGTTGCGCAAGGAGTTGGCCAGCGCGAAGCTCGACATCGAAATCCTCCGAAAGGCAACGGCGTACTTCGCGAAGGGGTCGCGGTGAGGTACGCCTGGATCGACGCACACCGCGACCAGTACAGCGTGAGCCGGCTGTGCCGGGTGTTGGCCGTCTCGCGCAGCGGGTATTGCCAGTGGCGGGCTCGCCCGCCCAGCGTCAGGGCGCAGGCCA
>NZ_JAAGPE010000348.1:0-8697 GCF_017104605.1 Burkholderia sp. Ac-20384
CCATCGCCCCGGCGAGCTGTCCGGCGGCGAGCAGCAACGGGTCGCGCTGGCCCGCGCGCTCGCCAAGGAGCCGGCGATCGTGATCGCGGACGAGCCGACCGCCAGCCTCGACAGCACCAACGCGCGGGCGGTGGCCGAGCTGATCCTCGACACCAATCGCACGCTGGGCACCGCCTTTCTGATTGCGTCGCACGACGATCGTCTGTGCGCTCACCTGCCGCGTCGCATCGAGATGCGCGACGGCGTACCGGGAGTGAATCGTGAACTGGTCGACGTTTGCGTGGCGTAACCTCTGGCGCAACAAGCGCCGCACCGTGCTGACGATGGCGATGATCGGCGTCGCCGCGTTCGCGTCGAGCCTCGCGCTCGGCTACGTGATCGCGACCTTCGACGCGGTGCGCGAAGGGTCGATCGACAGCGGCGTCGGCCACGTGCAGGTGCTGCACCACGGCTATCTCGACCTGATCGGCGAACGGCCGCTGCAGTACGGGCTGACCGCCGACGAGCAGGCCACCGCGACGCACGCGATCGCGGCGCTGCCCGGCGTCGCGACCACCGCGCGCGGCATCGACTTCGACGGGCTGATCTCGAACGGCGATCTCAGCTACGGCTTCGTCGGCGAAGGCATCGAGCCGAACCGCGAGCCGCCCGGCTTCTTCGACTATCACACGGTGCTGTCGGGCCGCTATCTGTCGCCGACGAATCCCGGCACCGAAGTCGTCGTCGGCGCGGAACTCGCGCGCAAGCTCGGCGTGCACGTCGGTTCGGTCGTGCAGCTGATGGCGTCGACCGCGCACGGCGGCATCAACGCCACCGATGCGCAGATCGTCGGCGTGATGAGCACCGGCAACAAGGACGTCGACGAGCGGATCGTCAACGTGACGTTCACCGCCGCGCAGGCGCTGCTGCGCACCGACCGCGCGTCGCGCATCGCGGTGTTCCTGTCGGATACCGCACACACGCCGGCCGCCGCCGCGACGCTGCGCGCCGCGCTGCCGACGCTCGACGTGAAGACCTGGGACCAGCTCGTGTCGCTCTATCACCAGGTCGTCGCGCTGTACAAGAACCAGTTCTCGGTGTTCGGCGCGATTCTCTGCCTGACGATCCTGCTGTCGATGAGCAACTGGATCCTGATGAGCATCGTCGAGCGCCGCCGCGAGATCTCGACGCTGCGTGCGCTCGGCGTGCCGGCTACGACGGTGCGCGGCGTGCTGATCCAGGAAACCGCGTTCCTCGGCCTGCTGGGCGCGGCCGCCGGCATCGCGGTGGCGCTGCTGACGATGGTCGCGCTCAATCACGCGCAGATCCACCTGCCCCCGCCGCCCGGCCGCGTGAAGTCGATCCTGCTCGAATTCACGGTCTCGCCGGCCGCCGTGGCCGCCGTCGAAGGCGCGTTCGTCGTGCTCGGGGTGGCCGCCGCGCTGCTCGCGACGCTCGGGCTCGCCAAACGCAACATCCTCGAAGGACTCGCCCCATGATTCGCATTCGCCACCTGGCCGCCGCGCTCGTCGCGTGCGCGCCGCTCGTTCATGCCGCCGACGCACCGACGGCCCAGACCATGCTCGCCCGTGCCGACGCGTACCGCAGCACCGCCGCCGATACGCAGACGAACATCCAGATCACGAATGAAGTCGGCGGACAGTCCGGCGATGCGACGCGTTATCTCGTCTACACGCGCGGCAACGGCGACACGCTCGCGCTGACGCGCAGCGGCGAGAACGACGGGCAGAAATACCTCGCGACCACGCGCGGCCACTGGTTCTACGTGCCGAACACACGCAGCGCGGTCCGCATCAACGGGATGCAACGGCTGCAGGGCGAGGTCGTGATCAGCGACATCACGCGCACGCACTGGGCGGACAGCTATCACGCAGCGGCAGCGGCCGGCGCGACGACGATCGCCGGCAAGCCGGCCACCGAGCTCGACCTGACCGCGACCGATCCCGACAACGTCTACCCGACGATCAAGCTGTGGGTCACGCCCGACACCGACGTTCCGGTGCGCGCGCAGTTCTTTCTTGCCAGCGGCCTGCTGTTTCGCAGTGCAGATTTCTCGACACCAGTCGATGCCAACGGGCGCAAGGTGATTCGCAAGATCACGTATCGCAACGAGATCGAGAAGCAGCGCGCGAGCGTCGTCGACATCCTCGACGGCCAGCCGCGCAAGATTCCGTCGGGCTGGTTCAATCCCGACACGCTTGCCGATGGCCAGTGACCACGACGCTCATGTCGACGCCCATCGTGACCGCCTCCTTCCATCATCCGGCCGACTCTGGCCCGCCGCCGCGCTCGCCGTCCCGCTTGCGCTCGGCTGCACGCTCGCGCACGGAGAATCGCTGATGGAACAGTTGAGCACGCTGAACGGCATCGCGTACGCACGCTCCGTCGACAGCATGGACGGGCACGCGCTGCTAGGGAACCTGATCGGCGACCAGCCGCGCAACCTGCAGGAAGCGGGCCTGCTCGCGCGCATCGACGGCGAGAACCTGTTCATGAATGCCCGTGCCGTGGCCAGCAATCACTCGCTCGGCGCGCAGGCCACCCGCTTCAACGAAGCCGGCGTGCGCTATGCGTTCGACAACGGCATCACGCTCACCGCCGGCAAGCGGATCGATCCGCTCGACACGTCGCAGGCGTTCTTTCCGCTCGGCTTCTTCCAGAAGCGCGCCGCGACGGCCGACATCTACGACCGCTACGGCGACGTCGAAGGCACGCCGCTCGTCGAAGCGAAATGGGCCGGTGAACAGACCACGCTGCAGTTCATCGCCGGTGAGAACCGCACGCTGCGCAGCGATGTCGACAACCGCGACGTGCAGGGCGCGACGCAGCTCGTGCGCGGCGCGTACAACTGGTCGGGCGGCTCGGCCGCGTTGCTCGCCGGCCGGCATGCGGGCCACGGCGGTGCGGGCGCGACGCTGTCGTTCGACGTCGCGCGCTCGAACACCGTCTACGCGAGCGCGTGGCTCGAACGCGGCACGACACGGCCGCTGCCGGCCTTCATCGCGAACGGCACGCCACTCGATTCGCCGGCCGCGTACGACGCGGTCGATCGCCGCAACGACCGCCAATACATGTGGCGCAGCGCAGTCGGCATGCAGAGCGCGCTGCCCGGTAACTTCTCGCTGATCGTCGAGTGGTCGCACGACGAGGCGCGTTACGACGCGAACCAGTGGCGCCAGATGGTCGGCGCGGTCCGCGTGAACAACGCGCTGCTGCCTGTCGCGCCCGGCGCGGCGCTGGGTGGTCTCGGCGGCACGGCCAATTTCGTGAGCGTCGACGGCAACCTGCGCGACTACCTGTTCGCGCGGCTCGGCAAGAAAATCGGCCGCGTCGAGTATTCGCTGCGCGGCGTCTATTCGCCTCAGGACAAGGGCCTGCTCGCGATCGCGCAGGTCGTCGCCGACGTGAACAAGCGCGTGAGCGTCGATGTCGCAGTCACCCACGCGTTCTCCGACAGCAACTCCGAGTACCGGATGGTCGGTCTCGGCACCCGTATCGACGCCGCCGTGCGCGTGCGCTTCTGACAGGAACCCTGCCCCATGTCCACGCTTTCCGTTCCCGCTTCGTCCGCCGACCCGCTCGCGACTGCACCGCTGCTGCTGCGCGTGGCCGACCAGGCCGCGTATCCGGTGCTGCGCCACTTCGACACGATCGCGTCGCTCGGCACACCGCCGCGCGCAGCGGCCCGGCTCGTCGAAGCCGCTGCCGTGCGGCTGCTCGACAGCGAGATGGTGATCGCGCTGCATGCGGCCACGCCGGACGTGCTGCCCGATTCGTCGGCGTCGACGCCGCTGCAACACGACGAGGCGCCGCTCACCGAAGCACTGCTCGAGCAGATCAGCCGCGAGGGCTTCCATCACCTGTTCAAGCCGTTCATGCGCGCGTTCATCCGCATCATGTTCGGGCTGTTCTTCTCCGACGACCAGAACCGTCGCGCTTGCGACTGCATCGACAGCGGCCACAACTTCGCGTTCCTGATGAGCGATGGCGGCGGCCCGACGCTCGCCGCATGGCGCACGGTCGTGCGCAGCGACGACAACGGCCTCGCGCTCACCGTCGACAAGGTATGGGGCATCGAAGCGCATCGCGACTGTATGGCGGTGGTCGCCGCGCGATTGCCGGGCGTGATGTTCCCGGCCGCTTACCTCGTGTGGCCCGACGAGTACCGCAAGCTGAAGCGCACGACCTGCGGCGCGCCGTTCCTCGCCGGCAACCTGCAGCTCGCGAACGTCGGCGGCCAGGTGCGCGTGAGCGCCGAGGATCGCCTGCGGATCGGCGGCCCGACCGTGTTCAACAAATACCTGACCGTCGTGCGCCCCTACTTCGTCCGCGCGCTGATGGCGCACGTCGACTGGCTCGAACGCACCGGCCGCGTCGAACTCGATGCCGACGCGCGCGCCGTACACCAGTTCATCGCCGACGCCGCCCGCAGCCAGACCGACGACGCGCACTACAGCTTCGGCAAGGTGCAGCGCGTGCTCGCGATCAAGCTGCTGTCGAACGAGTTCCTGACGGCGCTCGTGCGCGACGGCAGGGTCGCCACTTTCGACGACCAGCGCGACCTGCTGGCGTTTTCGAAGATGGAAGGCAGTTCGTACCGTTGTTATCACGAGCTTCGCAAGAGCCTGCGCTGCGAAGCCGGCAGTTGACCCACGCGACAGGCCGATCGATCCCGATCAACCCACTTCATTATCAGGAGCTCCTCTCATGACGACCCAGAACGTTCCGGCCGACGCGCTCGACATCCTGTCCCGCGAAGTTGCGAAGATCCTCAACGTCGAGACCGTCGACACCGACGCCGGCATCGGCGAACTCGGCATCGACTCGCTGAACATCGTCGAGCTGATCGTGTTCTGCGAACAGCTCTACGGTTCGATCGACCCGGAAGCGCTGAACATCACGCAGTACACGACGCTGCAGCAGCTCGACGCGCAACTGCGCCGCCAGCAGCACGCTGCCTGATACGACGATGCTCGCGCCCCTTGCGACCGTGGCGGCACCCGCCGCCGAGCCGGCCCCGGCGACCGCGCTGACCGTGCAGGCGCTCGCGTACCGGCGCGTCGCGCCGTCGCGCGACGGCGCGGCCGTGCCGCGCGACGACACGGCCCACGCGATCGGCACGCTCGCGTGCGCCGAACGCGAGCGGCTGTGCGGCGCGGTCGGCGCGGACGACTACGTGGTCAGTTCGACGATCCTGTCGATGCTGCTGATGAACGATTCGCCGCAGCATCGCGTGTTCGCGCAGGCGCTTGCCGGTGCGAACGACTACACGCCCGACTGGATGACCTGCTCGTATGAATGCGCGGGCTGGGGCTACGTGTTGCGCCGCACGCTCGCGACCGCGGCCGAAACCGGGCCGCGCACGCTGCTGCTGCAGATCGTCGACATCGACGTGCACGGCTTCACGTACTGGCACGGCAACCCTGCATGGGGACGCTCGGGCTTCGGCGTGTGCTCGCTGCTCGTCGACGTCGGCCGCGAAGCGGCGCCGTCCATGACGTCGGTGCTGGCCGATGCCGCGCCGCCGGCCAGCGCGGTCGTGCGGCTGGGCCGCGACATCCGCACCTTCTGCGCGGCCCGGCCCGGCTTGCAGGCGGCGCTACCGTTCTTTCCGGCGACGTCGCGTCGCGCGCTGCTCGCGTCCGTCGGCAAAACGCCGCTGCTGCCGGACGGCCACGGGCTGTTCGGTCATGCGTTCGGCAGCGATCCGTGGCTGTCGGTGCTGCTCGCACATCGCGATGGCGACACGCCGCGCCGTGCGGCCGTCTGCTCGCTCGCGCTGAACGGCTACTACGCGGTCGCCGACGTCGCGTTCGCGCCGGACGCGACGTTCTCTCTCGACGACGAGGCGTGACATGGTGCGACCCGTTCACTTCACCTACCGGATCGAGCGCGATGCGCGGCAGCCGGTCGCGGTCGCCGCGAGCGCGTACCGGATGCCGCTCGACACGCCGGCGGACTATGCGCGCGCCGCGCTCGCGGAAAGCGCGGGCAACGCTTACGACGCCGGCGATGCGCTCGGCGGCGAGCGCCGCGTGCTGCTCGACCACGTCCAGTATTTCGCGTTCCTCGCCGAAATCACCACGCGGATCCGCGACGTCGTGCATCCGGACGCCCGCGTGTTCATCGAAGTCTGCGCACCATACTTCGGCGCGCTGCCGGCCGAACTGCTCGCGCCGCACGTGCTGCTCGGCGTGCACCTGTACGACGAAGCGTTACGCGATGCTGCGCGGGGCGCCCCCGTCGTGTGGATCGGCGACCGCATCCTGCGCGACGCGGAGTTCGCCGGCGACAACCGCGTGTGCTGCGCGATCTGGCCCGCGCGGCTCGCCGACGCCTTCGACGCACAGCTGCGCGGCCCGTGGCCGTCGTATGCGATCCGCCTCGACCCGCACCCCGCCACACCACGCGGCGCCCCCACGACACTTACCGATTCCGCCCATCATTCCGGCGCCGCCGCGCAGCCGGGGAGACCTTGAAATGACTGACACGCTCACCGTTATTCAGGACACGGCCGACATTCGCTGGTCGATGCCCGTCGACGCGCTGATGTCGAACGACTACGAACTGCGCGAAGAGGCGCTGAACCGGTTGTACGAAAAGGCGAAGGCCGCGCAGTGGGACGTCGCGACCGATGTCGACTGGAGCCACGACCTCGACCCGGCGAATCCGCTCGGCATGCCCGACCCGACGCTGCTGATCTACGGCACGGAGCTGTGGAGCAAGCTGTCCGACGCCGACAAGCGCGAGGTGCGCCATCACGCGCAGGGCTGGCTGCTGTCGCAGATCCTGCACGGCGAGCAGGCCGCGCTGATCTGCGCGTCGAAACTCGCCTCGGCCGAGGACGGCCTGAGCGCGCGGCTGTGCGCGGCCGCGCAGATGATGGACGAAGCGCGCCACGTCGAGGCGTACGCGAAGCTCGTCAACGAGAAGCTCGACGTCAGCTACCCGATGAGCCGCTCGCTGAAGGGGCTGCTGCACGACACGATCACGAGCAGCGCGCTCGACATGACGAACCTCGGGATGCAGGTGCTCGTCGAGGGCATCGCGCTGTCGATCTTCCAGAGCGTGGTTGCGTACAGCACCGATCCGTTCATCAAGGACCTGTTCTTGCGGATCCAGCGCGACGAAGCGCGTCACTTCGCGGTCGGCCGGATCACGCTGTGCCGCGTATATGCGGAGATGAGCGCGGTCGAACTGCGCGAACGCGAGGAGTTCGTCTGCGAAGGCGCGGCCGTGCTGTACGAGCACCTGTGCGCGGACGACATCTGGGAACCGATGGGGCTGTCGAAGCGCGAATGCAGCGCGATGGTGCGCGAGTCGCCGGTCTCCAGCTCGATCCGCCGCTCGATCTTCCGCCGCCTGGTGCCGACGATCCGCGAGATGGGCCTGCTCACGCCGACCGTGCAGGCGACCTTCGAAAAACTCGACGTCCTCGACTACGCGGCAATGCCGCTCAACTGAACCATGACGACGAACGCCTCCCAAGCATCCCGCGACGCCGGCTTCTGGATCGGCATCGACGCGGTGGCCTACGAGCTGCCGGGCCTGCCCGTCGATATCGAGGCCTGGGCCGCCGAACGCGACTACCCGGCGCAGCGGGCCGCGGCGATCGCCCACTCCGGCAGCCGCTATTTCCACATGGCGCTCGAGACGAGCGAGACCGATCTCGCGATCGCGGCGGCCGGCCGCCTGCTCGACACCGCGCGCGTGCATCCGTCCGACATCGGCGCGATCGTGCACGTGCACACGCAGCAGTTCAGCGTGCCGCCCGCGCCGCGCAGCCTGCCTCACGAACTGGCCGCCCAGCTCGGCATCGAGCCGCTGTGGCTCGGCTCGGTCGCGCAGTTGAACTGCGTGTCGGTCGCGGCCGGCATCGAGACGGTCCGCGCGCTGATGCGCCGTTATCCGCAAATGGATGCGGCGCTCGTCGTGTCGTCCGATCGCGTGTACGGCGAGGATTACCGGATGCGCCAGATGACGGGCGTGCAGTGCGACGGCGCGGCCGCGATGCTGATCGCCCGCAACAGCACGAAGAACCGGCTCGGCGGCATCGCGATCGAGACGCATGCGAAATGGCACCGCGGCTCGGACACCGTCGCCGCGAACGAGGCCGACCTGATCATGATGGAGTGGCCGTACACCCGCAAGGCGATCGACGCGGCAGTTGCGCTCGAGCCGCACGCGCTCGATGCGTACGAACTGGTGCTCCCGCACAACGCCGACCTGCCCGGCTGGAACGCGCTGTGCCGCGCGATGCGCGTGCCGGCCGAGCGGCTCTACGCGGAAAACATCCATGCACGCGGCCATGCGTGCTGTTCGGATTTCCCGATCAACCTGGCCGACGTCGGGCTCGACGCGGTCGCGCGCGGGCATCGCGTGCTCGGCGTGATGCAGTCGAACTGCGGCGCATACGCAGCCGCCACGCTCCATCCAGTGGGCCGCCATGACGCCTGAGCGCCCGCTTCCACCCGCCGGCGACCACGCGTGGATCGCCGAGCTGCGCACGCCGTGCTACGTGTACGAGCCGGAAGTCGCGATCGCGCGCTACCGGTCGCTGAAGGCGCGGCTCGGCACGCGGCTGATCGTGTCGCTGAAGGCGAACCCGAACCAGGACATGCTCGCCCGCTGCGCGCATGCGTACGAGGACGGCGTCGAACTCGCGAGCCGTGGCGAACTCGACGCGGTGATCGGCCG
>NZ_JAAGPE010000349.1:0-240 GCF_017104605.1 Burkholderia sp. Ac-20384
TCACATTAAAAAAAAAAAAACAAGCAAAAGGTATGGTTGATAAAAGAACATAATTCAGAATACTAAACGAAGAACCAAACGACAGGACAATGCAATATACAGCTTAATAAACATATCAAGTAACCAAGCACGTACGCTCGTCCACGTAACACGGCTCCATGAATACGAAGACGTGACTACAGAGCACAACCAACACCACCTGTGCAAACAATCTATGTATACATTGTATAACACATACCA
>NZ_JAAGPE010000350.1:0-8963 GCF_017104605.1 Burkholderia sp. Ac-20384
GAGCCGGCCGCCGCCCCGTCGCGCCGCGTCGACGACGGCGATCGCACGCCAGTAGCGGCCACGCCGGTCGCGTCGACCGACACGATGCCGCCGATGGACGACATGCCGCCTGCCGGACCCGACGATTTCGCGTGGTTCGATGCGGCGCCGCCGGGCGATCCCGTGCCGGTGGCCGAATCGCGCCCCGTCGGTACGCCGGTTGCCGCGCTCGACTGGGACGCGCTGGCCGCGCGCGTGTCGGACTGTACGCTTTGCCGGCTGTGCGAGAAGCGGACCAACACCGTGTTCGGCGTCGGCGACCGCGAAGCGGACTGGATGCTGATCGGCGAAGCGCCGGGCGAGAACGAGGACAAGCAGGGCGAGCCGTTCGTCGGCCAGGCCGGCAAGCTGCTCGACAACATGCTGCAGTCGCTGTCGCTCAAGCGCGGCGACAACGTGTACATCGCGAACGTGATCAAGTGCCGGCCGCCGGGCAACCGCAATCCGGAGCCGGACGAAGTCGCGAGCTGCGAGCCCTATCTGCAGCGCCAGGTCGCGCTCGTGAAGCCGAAGCTGATCGTCGCGCTCGGCCGCTTCGCCGCGCAGACGCTGCTGAAGACGGACGCGAGCATTGCGTCGCTGCGCGGCCGCGTGCATGCGTACGAAGGCGTGCCGGTGATCGTGACCTACCACCCGGCGTACCTGCTGCGCAGCCTGCAGGACAAGTCGAAGGCATGGGCCGACCTGTGCCTCGCGCGCGATACGTTCCAGCGTGCCGAGGGCGCCGACGCGAACGGACCGGCCGGACAATGACGACCGGCGCGGCGTTCGCATTCGTCGATACGCTGCACGACGTCGCGGTTCGGGATCTGGGCTGGCTGCTGGCCAGCCCGAGCCTGCTCACCGCGGTGCCGGACGCGCCGCTTGCGCGCCCGTGGCTGGATACGGCCGGACAGTCGGGCGTTGAAGCGTGGCTCGCCGCGCTCGATGCGCAGCCCGAGCCGCTGCATCGCGCGCTCGACGGCTTCCGGCCCACCCGGCTCGGCCGCTACGCCGAATGCCTGCTCGAGTATTTCCTGACGCACGGGCCGTCGCTGCGGCTCGTCGCGGCCAATCTGCCGCTGCGCAGCAACGGCAAGACGCTCGGCGAAGTCGATTTTCTCGTCGATGCACCGGACGGGCAGCGCCTGCACTGGGAACTCGCGGTGAAGTGCTATTTGTGCGCGCCGGTGCAAGCCGGCGCATCGCTCGCCGATTTCGTCGGCCCCAACCTCGTCGACCGGTTCGACCGCAAGCGCCGCCGGTTACTCGAGCACCAGCTGCGGCTAGGCGATCGCGACGGGTTCGCGCGGCTCGGCTACGGCGCGCCGTCCGCGGCGCAGATGTTCATCAAGGGCTGGTTGTTCTATCCGCACGGCGTGCCGTTGCCGTCGGTGTCCGCGGAAATCGCGCCGGATCACCCGCACGGCTTCTGGCTGACTCATGCGCAGTGGCCGTCCTGGGCGGCCGCGCAACGTGCCGGTGTCGCATGGAGCGTGTTGCCGCGGCTGGCGTGGCTCGCGCCGCGACGGACCGCCGCCGGTAGCGGATTCGAACCCGAGCCGCTGGCGGCCGCTCTGGAACTGCCGTCCATGCTGACGGCACGTGAGGCGCCCGCGCTGATCGGCATTCATGAAAAGGACAGTGACGGCACGTGGCGCGAAATGGCGCGCGGCTTCGTCGTGCCGGACGACTGGCCGGTACGCGCCCAGGCGTTCGCGGCGCAGGATCACTGACGCCGCGTCAGCCGGCCCTCACCACCAGCGATGGAAGTGATGGACGGGGCCGACGCCGTGGCCGACGTCGAGGTGGCCGCTCGCGGCGATCGCGCCGGTCAGGTAGGTCTTGGCTTCGCGCACCGCGCTTTCGAGGTCGGGCTGCTGCGGCAGCAGCGCGGCGATCGCCGACGACAGTGTGCAGCCGGTGCCGTGCGTGTTGCTGACGGGCACGCGTACGCCGTCGAGCCGCACGGTGCGTGTCGCTTCGACGAGCCAGTCGGGGCTCGCGGACGCGTCGGGCAGGTGGCCGCCTTTCATCAACACGGCGCGCGCACCCGTCTGTAACAAGGCCTGACCTTGCCGGACCATGTCGTCTTCGGTGGTTGCGGACGCATCGTTCAGCAGCGCGGCGGCTTCGGGCAGGTTCGGCGTCACGACTGTCGCGAGCGGCAGCAGCGCATCGCGCAGCGCGTCGACGGCATCGGGCGCGAGCAGCGCGTGCGAGCTTTTCGAGATCATCACCGTGTCGAGCACGACGAAGCGCGGCGCGTAACGGCACAGCGCGTCGGCGACCGCGTGCACGATCGCCGCGTTCGCGAGCATGCCGATCTTGACCGCATCGATGCGGATATCGCCGAACACCGCGTCGAGCTGCGCAGTCACGAATGCCGCATCCGGCGCATGCACGCCGGTCACGCCGCGCGTGTTCTGGGCGGTCAGCGCCGTGATCACGCTCGCGCCATACGCGCCGAGCGCGGAAAAGGTCTTCAGGTCGGCCTGGATGCCTGCGCCGCCGCCCGAATCGGAGCCGGCGATCGTCAGGATGTTGGGTATCGGGTGCGTCATGAGGGCAACGCGCCGGTTCGAGGACCGGCGCCGGCGGACGGAAACGGAAAGTGTAGCGTCAGTGCCGCGATTCGCCGATCAGCGCGACCGAGTCGAACTGACGCTGGTTCGCCTGGTGGCGGCGCATCACGAGCCACATCGTCAGGCAGACGAACGTGCCGAACAGCACGATCACGACGCCGACCGGCACGTCGAGCCACACGAGCACCGCATACAGGCACAGCATCACGAGCACCGACAGGTTCTCGTTGAAATTCTGCACCGCGATCGAGTGGCCGGCCGACAGCAGCACGTGGCCGCGATGCTGCAGCAGCGCGTTCATCGGAACGACGAAGTAGCCGGACAACGCGCCGACGCACATCAGGAAGATGTACGCGATGATCAGGTACACGGGCATGCGCAGGTGGCCGATGTGCACGGCCCAGTGCGACGGGAACAGGTCGCGCGTGTAGAACGCCATCAGCATCACCGCGATGCCCATGATGATGCCGACGGGCAGCACGGACAGCGACTTCTTCAACGGGATTCGGGCGGCGGCAGCGATTGCGCCTGCCGCGACGCCGACGGCGACCACGGCCTGCAGGATCGCGCCTTCCGACAGCGACATGCCGAGCGACACTTCAGCCCACTTCAGCACGATGAACTGCAGCGTCGCGCCCGCGCCCCAGAACAGCGTCGTGACTGCCAGCGAGATCTGGCCGAGCTTGTCGCGCCACAGCACCATGAAGCAGTCGGCGAAATCGGTGAGGAGCTTGACCGGGCCGCGTTCCTGCTTCGGGTAGCGGGCGCCGGTATCGGGGATGCGCAGGTTGAACAGCGCGGCGATCACGTAGATCGCCATGATGATCGCCATCGCCGCTTCGGCGGGCGTGCCGATCCAGGCGGGCGTGTGCGCGATCACGTGCGACGCGATGTGCGGGCTGATCAGCGCACCGCCCAGCACGGTGCCGAGAATGATCGAGCTGACGGTCGTGCCTTCGATCCAGCCGTTCGCGGCGACCAGCCGGTCGGCCGGCAGCAGCTCGGTGAGGATGCCGTATTTCGCGGGCGAGTAGGCCGCCGCGCCGAAACCGACGATCCCGTACGCGATCAGCGGGTGGGCGCCGAACAGCATGATCATGCAGCCGACGACCTTGATCGAATTGGTGATGAACATCACGCGGCCCTTCGGGCGCGAATCCGCGAAGGCGCCGACATAGGCCGCCAGCACCACATAGGACAACACGAAGAACAGCTTCAACAGCGGTGTCATCCAGTTGGGGGCGTGGAGGTCTTTCAGCAGGGCGATGGCGGCGATGAGGAGCGCATTGTCGGCCAGCGACGAGAAAAACTGCGCGGCCATGATGGTGTAAAAACCTTTTTTCATCTGATGCGATGCTTTCGTCGCTGCGGCAGGGCCGCGTAGGCCGCCTGGTATGCGATCGGCTTATTCCGTTCGAAATGGGTTGTGCGCACGGCTTTATAACATGAAAATACGCCAATTCGGACTAGCAAGATTCCCCGATCGTTCCGCAAATTGTCGGCTTCAGTGCTCAAAAGGCGCGGTAAGCTGATGATTCGCAAGCGTCTTTACGTAAATTTCCCATGCCGCGCCCGATCTCCGCCACCATCCATACCGCCGCTCTCGCGAACAATCTCTCTGTCGTCCGCCGCTTTGCCGGCCCGTCCAAGGTCTGGGCGGTCGTCAAGGCCAACGCGTACGGTCACGGTCTCGCCCGTGCGTTTCCCGGCCTGCGCGGCACCGACGGCTTCGGCCTGCTCGACCTCGACGAGGCCGTCAAGCTGCGCGAGCTCGGCTGGGCCGGCCCGATCCTGTTGCTCGAAGGATTCTTCCGCTCGACCGACATCGACGTGATCGACCGCTACAGCCTGACGACGACCGTCCACAACGACGAGCAGATGCGGATGCTGGAGACGGCGCGGCTGTCGAAGCCCGTCAACGTGCAGCTCAAGATGAACAGCGGGATGAACCGGCTCGGCTACCTGCCGGAAAAATACCGCGCCGCATGGGAGCGCGCCCGCGCGTGCCACGGCATCGGCCAGATCACGTTGATGACCCATTTTTCGGATGCGGACAACGAGCGCGGCGTCGCCGAGCAGCTCGCGACGTTCGAGCGCGGCGCGGAAAACATTGCCGGCGCGCGCAGCCTCGCGAACTCCGCAGCCGTGCTGTGGCATCCGGACACGCACTTCGACTGGGTGCGCCCGGGGATCGTGCTGTACGGCGCGTCGCCGTCCGGGCTGTCGTCCGACATCGCCGATACCGGGCTGAAGCCTGCGATGACGCTCGCGTCCGAGCTGATCGCGGTGCAGACGATCGCGAAGGGCCAGGCCATCGGCTATGGCTCGACGTTCTCCGCGCAGGCGCCGATGCGGATCGGCGTGGTCGCGTGCGGTTACGCGGACGGCTATCCGCGGGTCGCGCCCGAAGGCACGCCCGTGATCGTCGACGGCATCCGCACGCGGATCGTCGGTCGCGTATCGATGGACATGATCACCGTCGACCTGTCCCCGTGCCCGCAGGCCGGTGTCGGCGCGCGCGTCGAGCTGTGGGGCAACGCGCTGCCGATTGACGACGTCGCCCGCCATTGCGGCACGATCGGTTACGAGCTGATGTGCGCGGTCGCCGGCCGCGTGCCCGTGCGCGCGGAATAAGGGCGTCGCGCGTGGCCAAACAGAAAACCGTATACGTCTGCAGCGAGTGCGGCGGACAGACCCCGAAGTGGCAGGGCCAATGCCCGTCGTGCCAGGCCTGGAACACGCTGGTTGAGTCGGTCGCCGAGGCGCCGGCTGCCCATCGGTTCCAGTCGCTCGCGAAGCGGGCGCCCGTCCAGCGTCTCGTCGACATCGAAGCGGCCGACGTGCCGCGCTTCTCGACCGGCATCGGCGAATTCGACCGCGTGCTCGGCGGCGGGCTGGTCCCGGGCGGCGTCGTGCTGATCGGCGGCGATCCCGGCATCGGCAAGTCGACGCTGCTGCTGCAGTCGCTCGCGGACATTGCGAACGAGCGGCGCGCGCTCTATATCAGCGGTGAGGAATCGGCCGCGCAGATCGCGTTGCGCGCGCAACGGCTGGCGCTGCTCGACGGCGGTGCGGTGGCGGACGAACTGAAGCTGCTCGCCGAGATCCAGCTCGAAAAGATCCAGGCCGCGATCGATGCGGAACGGCCGGATGTCGCCGTGATCGACTCGATCCAGACCGTCTATTCGGAAGCGCTCACGTCGGCGCCGGGCTCGGTCGCGCAGGTGCGCGAGTGCGCGGCGCAGCTCACGCGCATCGCGAAGCAGTCGGGCGCCGCGATCATCATGGTCGGGCACGTGACGAAGGAGGGCAACCTGGCCGGCCCGCGCGTGCTCGAGCACATCGTCGACACGGTACTGTACTTCGAAGGCGACACGCATTCGTCGTTCCGGCTCGTGCGTGCGTTCAAGAACCGCTTCGGTGCGGTCAACGAACTCGGCGTGTTCGCGATGACCGAGCGCGGGCTGCGCGGCGTCGCGAATCCGTCCGCGCTGTTCCTGTCGCAGCACGAGCAGGTCGTGCCCGGCTCGTGCGTGCTCGTCACGCAGGAAGGCACGCGCCCGCTGCTCGTCGAAGTCCAGGCGCTCGTCGATACGGCGCACGTGCCGAACCCGCGCCGGCTCGCGGTCGGCCTCGAGCAGAACCGGCTTGCGATGCTGCTCGCGGTGCTGCACCGGCACGCGGGCATCGCGTGCTTCGACCAGGACGTGTTCCTCAATGCGGTTGGCGGCGTGAAGATCACCGAGCCGGCCGCCGACCTCGCGGTGCTGCTCGCGATCCATTCGTCGATGCGCAACAAGGCGTTGCCGAAAGGGCTGATCGTGTTCGGCGAAGTGGGGCTGGCGGGCGAGATCCGGCCGTCGCCGCGCGGGCAGGAGCGGCTGCGCGAAGCCGCGAAGCTCGGCTTCACGTCCGCGCTGATCCCGAAGGCGAATGCGCCGAAGCAGCCGATCGAAGGGCTGAACGTGATGGCGGTCGATCGGCTCGAACAGGCGATCGACCGCGTGCGCGATCTCGAGTAACCGGCCCGGCAGGCGCCCGGGCCAAGCGCGCGGGCGATCTGTCGCGTAATTCGTTGTAAAGAAGATGTAGGGTTCTGTAACCCGCCGGACATCGCTTTTCCCTATCCTTTGCCGGATTGTCGAACCGCGCAATGCGAAGGGATCCTATGTTGAAATCGTACGGGGAAGCGCCGAGCGGAAGCCTTTACAACCTGCGTGGCTGCCGCGTGTCGGAGCCGATTCGCCAGCCCTGGGGCGGCGGATGCCGGATCGTCGAATGGATCGACGAAGAGGGGCGCCTGGCGCGCAAGGTCGTGTCCGAGGACGTGACGGAAGCGGAAGTCGCCGCGGCGATCCGCCGGCCGACCGAAGGGCGCCGGCACCTGATGGGCGACGACGAGCAGATGCCGCGCGACACGTTGCCGCGACGTTGAGCCGGTGGTTTGGCGAACAGCCGCGGAACCGAGTGACGACGGTAATGAATGAACAGGCCGGGCTCTTGCGCCCGGCCTTGTCGTATCCGGGCCCGCAAAGGGCCCGATGGTCTGTCGAGGGGCAGCGATACCAAGGTACCGCTGCTCCAAGGCAGCCGGGATGCCGGGCTGACCGGCGCATCGGTATCGGCCGGCCGCACCGCGACGGCGGTCAGCCGATCTGCTCGAGCTCTTCCTGCGCGGCGAGCCAGTCGGCCTCGACCGTTTCGAGACGCGTGTTGACGTCCCCGAGCTTGCGGATCGCGTCGGTCAGTTCCGTCTTGCGCTCGGCTTCGTAGCTCGCCGGATCGGCGACGAATGTGTCGAGGCGCGCCTTCTCCGCGTGCAGCGTCTCCATTTCCTTTTCGAGCTTCGTGATGCGCGTCTGCAGCGGCTTCTTCAACACCGACAGGCGCTGCCGCTCCTCGGCGGCCTGACGCTTCTGGTCCTTGCGATTGGCCGCAGCGCCCGCGCTCGACGAAGCCGCGCTGTCGGCCTTCGCGGCGGCGCGCTGCTCGGCCGCGTGCTGCAGCAGCCAGTCGCGGTAGTCGTCGAGGTCGCCGTCGAACGGCTGCAGCCGGTGCTTCGCGACCAGCATGAACTGGTCGGTCGTCGCGCGCAGCAGGTGGCGATCGTGCGAGACGAGGATCAGCGTGCCTTCGAACTGCGCGAGCGCCATCGTCAGCGCATGACGCGTTTCGAGGTCGAGGTGGTTGGTCGGTTCGTCGAGCAGCAGCAGATTCGGCTTCTGCCAGATGATCAGCGCGAGCGCGAGGCGAGCCTTTTCACCGCCCGAAAACGGCCCGACCGGGGTGGTCGCCATGTCGCCCGAGAAGTTGAAGCCGCCGAGGAAGTCGCGCAGCTCCTGCTCGCGGGTGTCGGGCGCGAGCCGCGCCAGATGCGCGAGCGGCGAATCGTCCTCGCGCAGCGTTTCGAGCTGGTGCTGCGCGAAATAGCCGATCGTCAGCCCCTTGCCGTCGCGGACGTGGCCCGACAGCGGTGCGAGCGTGCCGGCCAGCGTCTTGATCAGCGTCGACTTGCCCTGGCCGTTCGCGCCGAGCAGGCCGATGCGCTGGCCGTTCTGGATCGACAGCGCGACGCGCTCGACGATCGGGATTTCCGCTCCGCCGTCGGCGTGGTAGCCGCAGCGGACGTCTTCCATCACCATCATCGGGTTCGGCGCGGCATCGGGCATGCGGAATTCGAACGTGAACGGCGACGCGATGTGCGCGGGCGCGATCAGCTCCATCTTCTCGAGCGCCTTCATCCGGCTCTGCGCCTGCTTGGCCTTGGTCGCCTTGGCCTTGAAGCGGTCGACGAAGCTCTGCAGGTGCTCGATCGTCTTCTGCTGCTTTTCGTAGGCGCTTTGCTGCAGCGCCAGTTGCTGCGCGCGCAGCACTTCGAATTGCGAGTAGTTGCCGCCGTAGCGCTTCACCTGGCGGTTTTCCAGGTGCAGCGTGACATTGCAGATCGAATCGAGGAATTCGCGGTCGTGCGAAATCACGACGAGCGTGCCGGGGTAGCGGTGCAGCCAGTCTTCGAGCCAGACGATCGCGTCGAGGTCGAGGTGGTTCGTCGGTTCGTCGAGCAGCAGCAGGTCGGAACGGCACATCAGCGCCTGCGCGAGGTTCAGGCGCATGCGCCAGCCGCCGGAGAAGCTGGCGACGGATTCGCGCGTCTGCGCGAGCGTGAAGCCGAGGCCGAGCAGCAGCGCCTCGGCGCGGGCAGGCGCGGTGTAGCCGTCGGCGTCAGCCAACGCCGCGTGCGCGTCCGACTCCGCGGCGCCGTCATGCGCGGCGGCGGCGGCCGCGATGCGCCCCTCGAACCCGCCCCACACAGCCTCGCCGCCCACCCGGTAATCGAGCCACCCCGAGCCGACCGCGCGC
>NZ_JAAGPE010000351.1:0-8734 GCF_017104605.1 Burkholderia sp. Ac-20384
GACCTCCTCGCGCCGCAGGCCCGGCGTGCGGCGGCGCGTGGCCGGCAGCCCGAGCGCGGCCGGGTCGAGTTTCTCGCGGCGGTCCCGCAGGTACGCGCCGAGCAGGTTGTCGGGGGCGTCAGCCATATCCTGTTAATTCGTTTACCGGTAAACCGTCACGACTTCACCGCGAGCGGCCGTCGACAGATAGTAAGCCTCCATGCCATCCGGAGGTGTTGAACATGCGTGTCTTTGTTACTGGAGCGTCGGGGTTCGTCGGCTCTGCCGTCGTGGCCGAACTCATTGCCGCTGGCCACGCGGTGCTCGGTCTCGCGCGGTCCGATGCGGCCGCAGCGTCGGTCGCGGCGGCGGGCGCCGACGTCCATCGCGGGTCACTGGAGGATCTCGACAGCCTCACGCGCGGCGCCGAAGCCGCCGATGCGGTGATCCATACGGGATTCAATCACGACTTCTCGCGCTTCGCGCAGAACTGCGAGCTCGACCGTCATGCGATCGAGACGATCGGTGCGGTGCTCGCGGGCTCGGCGCGGCCGCTGGTCGTCACGTCGGGCCTCGCGCTCGTCGCACCCGGGCGCGCGGCGACGGAAGACGATCCGCACGTGCCGGTGTCGTCGACTTACCCGCGTGCGTCCGAAGCAACCGCGGTCGCGCTCGAAGCGCGCGGCGTGCATGCGTCGGTCGTGCGGCTGCCGCCGTCGGTACATGGCGACGGCGATCACGGCTTCGTGCCGCGCCTGATTGCATTCGCGAGGGAGAAGGGGGCATCGGCCTATCTCGGCGATGGCGGCAACCGCTGGCCGGGTGTACACCGGCTCGATGCGGCGCGCGTCTATCGACTCGCGATCGAACGCGGCGCGGCTGGCGCGCGCTATCACGCGGTCGACGATACGGGCGTGCGGTTCCGGGAAATCGCGGAAGTGATCGGCCGGCGGCTGAACGTGCCGGTCGTCGCGAAAACGGCGGCTGAAGCCGGCGAACACTTCGGCTGGTTCGCGATGTTCGCGGGGATGGATGCGCCGGCCACGAGCGAGCGCACGCGTGCGTGGCTCGACTGGGCGCCGACGCAGCCGGGGTTGCTGGCCGATATCGACCGGCCGCGGTATTTCGAGAGCTGAGCACGCGGCGCGCGGCGGGCGTGCCGTCGTTGTCGAACGGCATGCCCGCCTTGCCACGTTCAGACCGTGACGACGATCTTCCCGACCTGTGCACCGGCTTCCATGTACCGATGCGCTTCCGCAATGTCGTCGAACGCGAACGTGCGATCGATCAGCGGCTTCAGCGCACCGGCTGCGAGCCCGTCGACGATGAAGCGCTTCGCGCGTTCGAGCCGCTGCGCGTCACCGGTGATTTCGAACAACTCGTAGCCGCGCAGCGTCAGGTGGCGCGCGAGCAGGTCCATCACGGGCACCGGGATGTCGCGCGTGTCGAGCGCGCCGTACTGGAAGTACGTGCCGTTCGTGGCCAGCGCGCGCAGCAGGTTCGCCGCATCCGGGCCGCCGACCGGATCGAATACGAGGCGCGCGCCGGTGCCGCCGGTGAGGTCCGCCACTTGCTGCGGCAGGTCGGCAGGGCTGCCGACGAGCACGTGCTTCGCACCCGCGTCGAGCAGCGCCTGGCGTTTCGATTCGCCGCGCGTCAGCGCGATCGGCACCGCGCCGACGTGGTTCGCGATCTGGATCGCCGCTTGCCCGACGCTGCTCGACGCGGCGCCGATCAGCACCGTGTCGCCGCGCTGCAGCCCGCCGAGCTCGATCAGCGCGCCCCAGGCCGTGACGAACATCATCCACGTCGCGGCCGCTTCCTCGAACGACAGCCCTGCCGGATGCCGAACTACAGCATGCACGGGCACGTTGACGACCTCGCCGTACATCCCGTAGTCGGCGAACGAGAACGCCGGCACGACGCTCACCGCATCGCCTTCGGCGAACGCCGTCACGTTGGAACCGACCGCCGCGACGATGCCCGATGCCTCGTAACCGAGCGCTGCAGGGAAACGCGGCATGAACGTGTATTCACCGCTGCGGTACATGATTTCCGCGCGATTGAGGCCGATTGCCTTGACGTGCAGCTGGATTTCATCGGGGCCCGGCGCGGGCACGTCGACGGTGTCGATCTGCAGGACGTCGGGGCCGCCGACGCGGTGGAAACGAACGATGCGGGACATGGAGGGCTCCTTCAATGAACGGGTGTCGATGAAGGAGCACTGTAGGCGGGTACCCGCGCCGGATAAACGCGCGACCCGATCATTGATTGTTATTCGACGAATAACAATCGACGCACACCTGTTCTACGCCGGATAACGCCGCGCAAACAGCTCGGTCAGCCAGTCGATGAACGCGCGTACCTTGTCGGACAGATGGGCGCGGTTCGGGTACAGCACCGACACCGGCTTCGGCTCTGCCGGCACGCCGGGCAGCAGCTCGATCAGCTGGCCCGAATCGATGCTCGGCTGCAGCGCGGGCCGCAACCCATGCACGATGCCGAGGCCGGCCAGCCCGCAGGACAGCAGCGCTTCCGAGTTGTCCGTGAGCAGGCTGCTCGCGAGCTTCACGGAGACGGTTTCGCCGTGCGGGCGGAACGTCCATTCGAGCAGCTTGCGATTGCTGCCGGTAAAGAAGTTCACGGCGCGATGCGCGCGAAGGTCGTCGAGCGTGCGCGGCAAACCGTGGCGGGCTACATAGGCGGGCGACGCGCACGTGACCATCGGCACCGCGCCGACCGTGCGCGCGACCATGCTCGAATCCTTCAGCTTGCCGACCCGCACGACGCAGTCGATGCCTTCGCCGATCAGGTCGGCCGGCTGGTCGCTCGCGCCGAGCACGAGCTCGATCTGCGGATAGCGCTGCTGGAAATCGGGCAGCGCCGGAATCACGACCGTCTTCGCCAGCGCGAGCGCGATGTCGATGCGCAACCGGCCCTTCGGTATCGTGCGCTGCTTCGGGAATGACGCGAACGCGTCGTCGATGCTGCCGAGCAACTGCACGCAGCGCGCATGGAACGCCTCGCCTTCGGCGGTCACGCTGACGCGCCGCGTGCTGCGGTTCAGCAGCCGCACGCCGAGCTCCTGCTCGAGCTGCTGCACGGCTTTCGTCACGGCCGGCCGATGCAGCTGCAGCGCGTCGGCGGCCTGCGTGAAGTTGCCGCGCTCGACGATCTGTACGTAGATCTGCATCGCTTGCAGGCGGTCCATGGCGTTCCCGGGTGTCGTGGCGAGCGGCCATCTTCGCATACCGCTCGCCACCGATGCGACACCGGCGCGTGACCGCCCGTCGGGCCGTGCGTCATTCGACCGGATGCAGATCCTGCAGCAGCGTCGGCACGAGCTCCGACACGGTCGGGTGGATGTGCATCGCGCGGCTGATCGTCGTGTATGGCGCGCCGGCGGCCATCACGTCGAGCATCCCGTGCACGACTTCGTCGCCCGTCACGCCGAGGATCGATGCGCCGAGGATCGCGTGGCTGTCCGCGTCGACGATCACCTTCATGAAACCCTGGCTCTCGCCTTTTTCCACCGCGCGGCCGACGCGCGTCATCGGGCGCGTGCCGACGAGCAGCCGGCGGCCCGTCTGCTTCGCTTCGGCGAGCGTCATGCCGACGCGGCCGAGCGGCGGATCGACGTACAGCGCGTACGCCGCGATGCGATCGGACACCTTGCGCGGATCGCCGTCGAGCAGGTTGGCCGCGACGATCTCGAAGTCGTTGTACGCGGTGTGCGTGAACGCGCCGCGCCCGTTGCAGTCGCCGAGCGCCCAGATGCCGGACACGTTCGTGCGCAACTGTTCGTCCACCTCGATATAGCCGCGCGCGTCAGTCGCGACACCCGCACGGTCGAGCCCGAGATCGTCGGTGTTCGGCACGCGTCCGACCGCAAGCAGCAGGTGCGAGCCTGCGACCTCGCGGCCGCCGCCCGCGCAGTCGAGGCCGACCGCGATGCCGTCGCCGTCGCGCCGTGCGCTCAGGCAGGTCGCATCGAGCTGCACGTCGATCCCTTCCTTCTCGAGAATGTCGCGCACGGCCTGCGACACGTCCTCGTCCTCGCGCCGGATCAGGCGCGAACCCTTCTCGACGATCGTGACCTTCGACCCGAAGCGGCGATACATCTGGCCGAATTCGAGCCCGATGTAGCTGCCGCCGACGATCACGAGATGGTCGGGCAGGAAGTCGACGTCCATCATCGTCGAGTTGGTCAGGTACGGCACCGTGTCGAGGCCCGGCATGGCCGGCACCTGCGCGCGCCCGCCGACGTTGATGAAGATGCGTTCCGCTTCGAGCAGCGCGTCGCCCACGCGCACCGCGTTGGCGCGCTCGAAGCGGGCGTGACCCTGAAACACGGTCGTGTTCGCGAGGCCGCGCACCCATTGCTCGACGCCCTGGTTCGAGCGGCCGGAGATATGGTCCTTGCGTGCCTTCACGGCTTTCATGTCGACGGTGACGGGGCCGCCGACCGACACGCCGTATTCGCTGCCCCGCCGCGCGAGGTGCGCGGCGTACGCGCTCGCGATCAGTGTCTTGGTCGGGATGCAGCCGGTGTTCACGCAGGTGCCGCCGAAGCGGCCGCGTTCGATGATCGCGACTTTCATCCCGGCGGCGGACAGCCGCGCGGCGAGTGGCGGCCCGGCCTGCCCGGTGCCGATGACGATCGCGTCGAAGTGTTGCGTCATGACGTCCTCCTGTGCGGGTGCAGCGAGGGAACGCGTGCGGGCGAGCCGCGTGCGGGGCCGGCGCACGGTCGCGCGACGGCGAGCGCTTATGGTAGTCCTGTTGGCGTGTGCTCGCGAGTGCGGGAGAAGCGGGAGGTGACTGCGTCCGGCCGCGCCCGCGCCGGCCGGCGTGCGACGCAACCGGTTGCAGCGCGTTGCCCCGGCCGCGTCAGTCCTTGCGTTGCCACTGACTGAACGACACCGGCCGGTGCGCGTCGGCGCGCGTGACGGTGACGTGATCGGGCTGGTCGTCGAGCGGAAACGATTGGGTGACGATCCGGTTCGAAAACAGCCACCCGTGCGTGTGCGGGTCGTAGCGGAACGTCACGTAGTCGCTCCAGTGCTGCCCGCACGCGACGAAATTCTGCACGGTGAAATAGCGGCCTTTTATCGCGAAGCCGTTGTCGGCGGCGTCTTCCGGATCGAACGGATCGCACTGGCCGCCTTCGTTCGCGCGCAGCACGACCTGGTCGTTGCGCGCGACGAGCCGGAATGCGTGATCCGGTTGCTCCTCGAAGATCAGCAGCGGACGCGGCGACGGCTGCTCGCGCGTATCGACCGCCCGATGCACGACGACGAGAAAGCTGTGCCGCCCGTTGTCGACCTCCGGCCCGGCATGCGCGAGCAGCGGCTGGTAGCCGGGCGGCAACTGCGCGGCGATCGATTTCGGCAGGTCACCGGCGCGGGCGTTGAACGAAAACGCGGCGAGCAGCGGGAGGAGCACGAAGGGCAGGCGGGAAACACGCATCACGGGGTGTCCGGTCGAAAGGAAGAAAGAGGTGCCGATGGCGTGGCGGTTACAGGTCCCGCCCGAGAAACTCGGTGCCCGGCACCGGATTGAACGCGACCGGCGGCGCGGGCGTGAAGCCGAGCGATGCATACAGTTTCCGGGCCGCGACGAACTCCGGCAGCACGTCGAGGCACATGCGCGCATAGCCGGCCGTTTTCGCGTCGTGCAGCAGCCGTTCGACGAGCTGGCGGCCGACGTTCAGCCCGCGCGCTTCGGGGCGCACGTAGACGCGCTTCATCTCGCACGTCGTGTCGTCGATCTCGCGAAACGCCGCGCAGCCCACCACGCGCTCGCCGTGCCAGGCGAGCAACAGCAGCCCGCGCGGCGCCGCGTACTTGCCGGGCAGCGCGGCGATCTCGGGCTCGTAGTCCTGGAATTCGAGGCTGACGGTGGGGCTCGCGATGTACTCGCGGAAGATCGCCTCGACGACGCGGGCGTCGTCGGGATAGCGGGCGGCGCGGATCTCGATCATGGGGGGCGGCGCGAAGGACGGGAAAGAGGGCCAGCATAGCAGCGCAAGGCGGCTTTCGGCCATGTGCGAAGCGTGCCAGAATCAGCGCTTCGACCGTCGGAAACGACACGCAGGCGTCGGCGATTCGGCGTCGCTCACCAAGGAGACTTCGATGACTGCATCGGCTGCCGTACTCGCCATCCTGGCTGCGCTGTTTCTCGGCGCGATGATTCCGGGCCCGAGCTTCGTGCTGGTTGCCCGCAATTCGATCGGGCTGTCGCGCCGCGACGGGCTCGCCACCGCGCTCGGCATGGGCATCGGCGGCATCGTGTTCGGCGGGGTCGCGCTGGCCGGGCTCTACACGCTGCTGCAGGCGGTCGAATGGTTGTACGTGGGCCTCAAGCTGGCGGGCGGCGCGTACCTGATCTACATGGCGTCGAAGATCTGGCGCGGCGCCGACCGGCCGATCGCGATGGACGATCCGCAGGCGATGGCCGGCGGCAGCGCGCGCAAGTCCTTCTGGACGGGCCTCACGACCCAGCTCAGCAACCCGAAGACGGCGATCTGGTACGGCAGCATCTTCGCGGCGCTGCTCCCGCAGCATCCGCCGCTGTGGTGCTATCTGGCGCTGCCGCCGCTCGTGTTCGGCGTCGAGTTCGGCTGGTACACGATCGTCGCGCTGTGCTTTTCCACGCGTCGGCCGCGCGAGCTCTACCTGCGCGCGAAGAAGTGGGTCGACCGCGTCGCCGCCGGTGCGATCACGCTGCTCGGTCTTCGACTGATCCTGAATGCACCGAAAGCGGGCATTTGACCGCTTCCATTCCTGATCCACATCGCACGGCGGTCGGCCATTCCCGTGGCTGGCTGCCGGCGCGCACCGTGCGAATGCGCATCGGCATCACGCCTCGCTGAACCGCGCCAGCAGCGCCGCGAACCGCGCGTCGTCCGGAAATTCCTTCACTTCATAGCGCACCGGGCGATGCCCGGTGGCCGTCATCAGGTCGCCGCAGGTGCGCAGCAACTCGGCCATCGGCACGTAGGCCGACTGTCCGGTCGACTCGCGATGGAGCGCGACGATATCCGTCTCGGGCAGCAGGGACGGCACGCCCTCGCTCCACACGCCGACGCTGAACAGGCTGCCGTCCTGGCGCTTGTACACCGAGTAGCTCGCCACGAAGATGTCGGTGCCGTCGCGCTCATGCACGTCGTTGAGCAGCATCCGCTGATCCTGGTAGTCGCCCGCGAGCTCGCCGATGCGCAGCGCATGCAGCTTCGCTTCGAGCCCTGCCGGCACGAAGCGCTGCCAGGCGGTGCCATCCCAGCGCAGCATCAGCGGCGGCAGCGCGCGCGGCTGCGCCTGCGCCTGTTCGGCGAGGTCGACCATGGCGGCGAGCCCGGCCGGATTGCGGTCGCCGGTGAGCAGCAGCACCGCGCGGTTCGGCGCCATCACGACCGGCGCGCCGGCGATCGGCTGCCGGTGGAGCAGGTCGGTCAGCAGCAACCGCGCCGCGTCGTAGGAGTCGTCGAATTGCGACAGGAATACCCCGTTCGGCAGCGCGGCCCACGGCGTCGACGATTCGGCCCGCAGGTTGTCGATCGCGATGTCGCAGGCTTCGTCGAACGAGACACCCCATTGGTCGAGCGTCGAGGTCGGCAGGCGTGCGATGTTGAACTCGCCGTCGTACGCGATGCCGATCTCGATGTTCTCGCACAGCGGCCGGAACGCCAGCGCCAGTATGCCGGGCTGCCCGGCCAGTTGCAGCGCGGTCACGCAGCGTTCGGTCGCGCTGCGGATCACGGGGCGCAGCTTCGCGCGCGCGGCAGCAAAATCCGCCGGGATCTCGTGCTGCATCATCGCGTTCGCCTGCCGCTTCAGCACGGTGTCCCGCTCGGACGGCTTCGCGGCCGCATAGTCGCGAAACAGGTTGTTCAGGTTGATGATGTTCGACGGGACATCCGACTGGACGAGACAGCCCTTCTCGTCCTCGTGGCGCCAGGTGCGGGTGTCGCCCGATGCGCGCAGCGTGGCGATCAGGCGTTCGGCGAAGGCCTGCGGGGTCGGCGGTTTGCCGAAACGGTCGCGCAGGCGCGTGACGAGATTGGCAAGCATCGTGGGCGGTCGGGCCGGGCCCGTCTGTTGTCGTTGTGGGTCGGTGGCGCCCGCTCTCAGAGGCGCCCCCCGCGGCCGGCACGCGTGGCTCGACGGGTGCTGCGATGGTAGCGCAACGCGGCAGGTATCGTCGGACGATATTCGCAACCGGCGGGCGATGCGGTTGAGGGCGAGGTTGAGGTCGAGGGCGAGGGCGAGGGCGAGGGCGAGGGCGAGGGCGAGGGCGAGAGCGAAGGCGAAGGCGAAGGCGAAGGCGAAGGCGAAGGCGAAGGCGAAGGCGAAGGCGAAGGCGAAGGCAAGGGCAAGGGCAAGGGCAAGGGCAAGGGCAAGGGCGCGGCCGGACCGTCGCCGCAGCCCCCCCGGTCACCCGCCAAGCCTTGCGCGGCGGGCGTTCGCGTGTGTCGCGCGCCGCGCCGAACGGCGTCGCTTCCCCGATTCTGGCGGCCGACCTCCCGGCGACGTGTAAACTGCTGCCTTTTTTGACGGTTTGCAGCATGGTGCAAGCACCTCCGCGCCCGGCGCTGAGCGGACCGGCGCTCGTCCGGCTGCTCGCGCGCCTGGCCGATGCCGACGTCGCGGAATCCAGGCAGACGCTGTCCGACCGGCTGAGCCAGTGGCTCGGCTGGACCGACGCGATCACGCTGTCGTCCGCATTGAATGCGAGCCCGCCCGGCGTCGCGGCC
>NZ_JAAGPE010000352.1:0-8727 GCF_017104605.1 Burkholderia sp. Ac-20384
TCCACGCAGGCTGCCAGCCGGGTACGCCGTGTGAGAGCGTCGCGGGAACGAGCAGCGACGATGCGACGATGCCCCATCCCGTACCGCCGTAGTAGAGCCCGAGCAGCAACCCCGCATCGCGCGGCGACGCCGACGCGAGCCGCGCAGCCAGCACGCCGCCGCTGATGAAGATCAGCGCGCTGCCGACGCCGGTCGCGAGCCGCTGCACGAGCAGCGCATGCATGCCGGACGTGACCCCGCACGCGGCCATCAGCAACGCGGTCAGCACGCAGCCGGCCGCCAGCAGCGAGCCTGCTCGCCAGCGCCGCGACAGCAACGGAAACGCGAGTGCACCGATCAGGTAGCCGGCCGCGTTTGCCGTGTTCAGCGCGCCGGCCTGCGCGAACGTCCAGCCGAGATCGGCCTTCATCGGCGGCAGCAGCAGCGCATACGAAAAGCGCGCGAGGCCAAGCGCGATCGCGCTGCCGAGCGACAGGCAGATCGCGAGCCGCCATGCAGCCATGCGATTGGGGTCACGGTCGGGGTAGGTGCCGGTCGCGCCGGTGTCCGGCCGCGACGGGCCGGCATGCTCCGGTTGCGGCGCTGCGCGCATCGCATGTCTCCTGTTTCGTTCGAAGCCGCGGCAGGTCGTGACGGCGGAACCGGTGTTCCGCACGCGCCAATCCCGACTGTCGAGGCTTCCGATTCTGTCGACCGATCATACTTGAGCCGTCGCGGGCAGGCATGCGTCGTCAACAGGCAGCCGGCCTCAGCAGCGGGATCACCCATGCATCGCCTGCTGCCGGCCATCGCGGGAGCACGTCGGGCCACTTGCCGACGCTACCCCCGCAATCCCGTCATGAAGGCGGTGAACAAGGCGCGTCCCTCGGGCCATTCCGCCAATCCCGCTTCCGTATTCAGATGGCCGCGCGGGCCGAGCAGCAACGGCGTCGCACCACGCTCGCTTGCCCACGCAATGCCGCGTCCCGACGGATCGTACCCGTCATCCGAACTGGCAATCGCCAGCACCGGCAAGCCGCCGAAATCGCCCTCCGGCACCTGCGCGAACGCTCTGGCCGCATCCGGAAAACGCGGGCCGCCCGGATCGGGCACCGCCACGAGCCATGCAGCGCGCACGACCCGCGTCGACGCCGCACGCCAGTGCGCGAACAGCAGGCAACCCAGCGAATGACAGATCAACACCGGCGGCGTCGCGGCTTGCGCGACGGCTTCATCGAGCGCCGCCATCCAGTCACGCAGGTCGGGTGCATCCCATGACGCAGGCGCGATGCGGATGGCACCCGGAAGCGCGGCCTCCCAGTGGCTCTGCCAATGATCCGGTCCCGAGTTGCCGATCCCCGGCACGATCACGATCGTCTGGTCCATCTCCGTCTCCATGAATAAGCGAGCTCGCAGTCTGGCCTGCCGGAAAGCAGCCGGGAATGGCAAATCATCGGATATTGAGACAATATGCCGATGAATTAACGGAGCGGGAAAGCGGACATGTCGAACGGAGAACTCGATCGCCTGGATCTTTCGATCCTCGAGGCGCTTCAGGAAAATGCGCGGATGCCGCTTTCCGAAGTCGGCCGGCGCATCGGGCTGTCGCAACCGGCCACGTCGGAGCGCGTCAAGCGGCTGGAAGAGCGCGGCATCATCGCGGGCTACGGTGCACGGATCGACCCGGCCGCGCTCGGGTTGGGGATGATGGCCATCATCCGGCTGAAAACCACGCATGAACACATCAAGCCTGCGCTGCGCGCGTTCGCCGAGATGCCGCACGTCATCGAGGTCCACCGGATGACCGGCGAGGATTGCTTCCTGCTGAAGGTCCTGGTGCCGACACCGGGACAACTGGAAACCATCATCGATGCGATTGCCCGCTTCGGCGCGGTCACGACGTCGCTGGTGCTGCGGTCCGAGCCGGCCAAGCCGCTCGGCAAGGCGTTGCTCGGTTGACTCGCGCGTCGGGCCGCTGACGCGCCGCCGATGACCGACAATGCGCTCGCGCGCATGCATGGTCGCCGCGAACGTCATCGATCGCGGCGATTGAATTTCCGATAAAAAATCGCCGAACGCAATGCGTCGCTTCAGATTCATGTCATTGAAAAAATGATAGCGAATCCGTCATTCGCTTTGTCCGTGTTTTACGGCACGCGACCCGCCAATCCCCCGTGTTTAGCATGCCTCGGCTAAAAACCTTGCAACGCATTGCATTCGCAAATTCGTCAGACTAATATCAACGCCACTCGCCGCGCATTCACGAAATGTGTGATGAGGAGTGGCAACTTTTTAGCCGCGCTTTCATGTTGAATCACTCATGTTCACCACAGGAGAATTGACATGCAGGACACCCAGCAGATCGAATTGCTTGACTGGATGCAGGAAGACACGCACCCCGAGGCCGTCGACATGATGGTCGAAGACGCCGTGGTGCCGTTCGGCACCGCGCTCTGGCCGGTCTGAGCGGGCCACCCGTTCTCGCGGAAGGGCTGCGGCCCTTCCGCCGCTTCCGGAGACACGCATGCTGAACCTGCATCGCGCGCTGGGCTTCCACCCCGCGCTGCGCGACAAGCTGGCGCGCGGCGAATCGGGAAAACTGCTGGTCGGCCATGACACCCGCAACCGCGACATCGCATTGCGCGCGTTTTCCGCCCTGCCCGATTCGCTCGACGCGACCACACTCTGCCTCGAAAGCACCCCGCCCGCCGATATTGCCGCCGCGCTCGATCGCGCCGATCTGTTCGTGCTGCTGTACGACTCGTCGTGCCTGCCGACGCCATCGCCGAGCGGGCCGCCGTTCCTCGCCGCGATCCGCCCTGCGATCGTCGAGCACTGGAGCAAGTCGGTACTGTTCAAGGATTACGGCCCGCATCTCGACGAAGCGTTCGCCGAATCGCTCGACGACATCGCGGCACGCAACGGCCGGCTGATCGACGCGGCCGCACGCGCATCGCAGATCCGCTTCATCGACGAAGCCGGCAACACGCTGACGGGCTCGCTCGCGCCGGACCAGAAATGGACGAGCGTAGACGGAATGGGCAACCTCGACGTCGTGCCCGGCGAGATCGCCACGCACGTCACGGATCTCAACGGCTCGGTCGTCTTCAGCGGCACGTTTCTCGGCACCGTGCCGTTCGCGATCAAGTACAAGGTGGCTGAGCAACTGGCCACACTACAGGTCGAGAACAGCACGATCGTCGGGTTCGACACCGACCACGAAGGTTTCCGGCGCGATTTCTCGACGTATCTCGACCGGCATGCGAATCACCGGCGGATCGAGGAATTCGGCATCGGCACGAACCTCGGGATTCGCGGGCTGTACGGCCGCAACGCCGGGTTCGAGGAACGCCATCCGGGCCTGCACCTCGGGCTCGGCGGTGGAGAGAACGGCAGCCACCATCTCGACCTGATCTTCGCGCGCGGCACGCTCGCGCTCGACGACCGGATCGTATTCGACGGCGCGTTCGCCGTCTGACGAAGCGGCTGCGCGCTCAGGCTTCGGCGGCCGCCGGGTCGCCGAGCCACTTGTACATCACGAAGCAGTCGACGAAGCCGAGCCGCGCATGACGATACGCACGCGGCAGCCGGCCGACGATTTCAAATCCCAACTTCTGCCACAGCGCGACCGCCACCTCGTTCGTCGACACCACCGAGTTGAACTGCATCGCGAGGAAACCGCGCTCGCGCGCGACCTGCTGCGAGTGCTCGCACATCAGGCGCGCGACACCGCGGCCACGCGCCGCCTCGCTCACCATGTAGCCGCAGTTGCTCACGTGACTGCCGGGGCCGCCCGCGTTCGCCTTCAGGTAGTACGAGCCAAGGACCACGCCGTCCTCTTCGGCAATCCACGTGCACAGCGGCGCATCGAGCCACAGTGCGCGCGCCGCTTCCTGGGTCGGCGCCGCATCGAATGCATAGGTTTCCTGAGCGGCGACGATGGCGTGGTACGTCGGCCAGAAGCGCGGGAAATCGTCGTCGGTCATCGGGCGAATCGTGATCATGCGGAGTCTCTCGTGATTGGAATGTCGGCAGGCATGCGGGCGATCGTACCGTGATTCAGGAACGGCCGCTGTCCCGTTGCGCCGCGCTGCGATACGCGCCCGGCGGCACGCCGTACCAGCGCTTGAATGCCTGCGAGAAACTCGACAGGTCGCTGAAGCCGAGCCGCTCCGCCACTTCCGCGAGCGACAGGCGCGCGTCGCCGAGCAGCGTCTCGGCCATCGCGCCGCGCGCCTGCGCGAGCAGCGCCCGGAACGTCGTGCCCTCCTCCTGCAGCCGGCGCTTGAGCGTGCGCGGGCTCGTGTTCATCAGGCGCGCCATGTCCTCGAGCGAGAACGGCGCGGAGCCGGGCGTCGCGGTCAGGTACTGGCGCACCATCTCCGACGTGCCCACGCGCGCACGCCGCGCTTCGAGCAGCTGGCCGCACATCTGCTCGCACATCGATACCGTCAGCGGATTCGCGTGCGGCAGCAGCCGGTCGAGAAACACGCGGTCGAATGCGAGGCTGTTCGCGCGCGCCGAGAACACGGGTTCGACGCCGGCGATGCGCGGCACCGCCATGGAAGGCGTGCGCGCCGCCTGCACCGTGAAACGCGACAACGCGAATGCGTCGCCGCCGATTTCCTGCAGCAGCACGGTCGCGGCCATCATGTCGCGCTCGACGACGAACCGGCTCAGCGTGCCGTCGAGTTCCGGCGCGCCGAACCCGAGCACGCACGTCCCGTCTTCCTCCCGGTACGTGATCACCGTGAACGCATAGGTGAGCGGCAGGAAACGCAGCGCCAACGCCAGCGCATCGCGCGCGGTCGCGCTCGCGATCAGCCCGTAGCCCCACACGCCGTAGGCGGAGAAGTGATAGCGCTGGCCGACCTCGAACCCGAGGCCCGGCGCGCGCCCGAGCGCGCGCAGCAGGTTGCCGGTCAACCGCAGTTCCTGCGCGGCCGTCACCTCGACCTTCGGATCGTCGAGTTGCGCGTCCGCGAGCCCCGTGCCGGCCAGCAGCGTCGCGTGCGGCACGCCGCGTTCGTCGCCGAAATCGACCAGCAGCCGGGCGCTGGCCGGACTCCGGGTGAAATCCCAGAAGCTCATGCGGAGAAACCCTCGAAGCGCCGATTTGGCCCAAATACTAAAACAATTGTCCCGAAGCAGCATTGGTGTTTTCCCATGCGGCCAGCACCATCGGCGTCATCCAGTCGTCATCCGAACGACGCCATCGCCCTCCGGAGGAGACACCATGCGACCGAGTCGCCCGACCGATCCCGCAGCCCGCTTCACACGCCAGCGCGCCGAATTCACCACACTCGCCGCATGCGTCCGCGACCCCGCCCCGCCACTCGCGACCCGCCTGCCGCTCGCCGGCAGCCAGTGCGCGCTGCCGCGCCCCGCTTGATCCATCGACCGTCAGAGGACACATCCATGAGCAAGACTTTCGACTACATCGTCGTCGGCGGCGGTTCGGGCGGCAGCGTCGTCGCCGGGCGGCTGACCGAGGACCCGGCCGTGACCGTCTGCGTGCTCGAGGCCGGCGGCCGCGGCGACGGCACGCTCGTCAACGTGCCGACCGGTGCGGTCGCGATGATGCCGACCCGCATCAACAACTGGGCCTTCGACACGGTGCCGCAGCTGGGCCTCGGCGGGCGCATCGGCTACCAGCCGCGCGGCAAGGTGCTGGGCGGTTCGTCGGCCATCAACGCGATGGTCTATATCCGCGGCCATCGCGTCGACTACGACGGCTGGGCCGCGCTCGGCAACGAAGGCTGGCGCTACGACGACGTGCTGCCGTACTTCCGCCTGAGCGAGCACAACGAGCGCTTCGACGATGCGTGGCACGGCCGCGACGGCCCGCTGTGGGTGAGCGACCTGCGCACCGGCAACCCGTTCCATGCGCGCTACCTGGAAGCCGCGCAGCAGGCCGGCCTGCCGCTCACCGACGATTTCAACGGCGCGCAACAGGAAGGCATCGGCATCTACCAGGTCACGCAGAAGCACGGCGAGCGGTGGAGCGCGGCGCGCGCGTACCTGCTGCCGCACGTCGGCCGCCGCGACAACCTGACGGTCGAGACGCACGCGCAGGTGCTGCGCATCCTGTTCGACGGCACGCGCGCGATCGGCGTCGAGGTGCGGCAGCACGGCGAGGTACGCACGCTGCGCGCACGGCGTGAAGTCGTGCTCGCGGCTGGCGCATTGCAAACACCGCAGTTGCTGATGCTGTCGGGCGTCGGCCCGGGCCGCGCGCTCCAGCAACAGGGCATCGCCGTGCACGCCGACCTGCCCGGTGTCGGCCTCAACCTGCAGGATCATCCTGATTTCATCTTCGGCTACCGCACGCGCAGCGTCGACACGATGGGCGTGTCCGCAGGCGGCGGCCTGCGCATGCTGCGCGAGCTGGCGCGCTTTCGCCGCGAACGGCGCGGCATGCTGACGTCGAATTTCGCGGAAGGCGGCGGCTTCCTGAAGACGCGCGCCGAGCTCGACGCGCCGGACATCCAGCTGCATTTCGTCGTCGCGCTCGTCGACGATCACGCGCGCAAGCTGCATGCCGGCCACGGACTGTCGTGCCACGTGTGCCTGCTGCGGCCGCGCAGCCGCGGCTCGGTCACGCTCAACAGCGCCGATCCGCTCGCCGCGCCGCGCATCGATCCCGCGTTCTTCGACGATCCGCGTGACCTCGACGACATGGTTGCGGGCTTCCGCCTCACACGCCGGCTGATGGAAGCGCCGGCACTCGCGGGCTGGACCACGCGCGACCTGTTCACCGCGAACGTCAACACCGACGATGAAATCCGCGACGTGCTGCGGCGGCGCACCGACACCGTGTATCACCCGGTCGGCACGTGCCGGATGGGGCACGACGCACTCGCCGTCGTCGATCCGCAACTGCGCGTGCGCGGCCTGCAGGGGCTGCGCATCGTCGATGCGTCGATCATGCCGACGCTCATCGGCGGCAACACCAACGCGCCGACGATCATGATCGCCGAGAAGGCCGTCGACATGATCCGGGGCGTGTGTCGCACGACCGCGCAGCCGCAGGACGACGGCACCGACACTTCGACGAATCGCGACATCGTTCCTGCCAGGTGCGCCGCGCGCGATGCCATCCAGCCTGAGGAAACCCGCCATGTTGTCGCCTGATACTTCTCGCACCGCCGAATCCGCCGCCCCGCTTGCGGCGATCATCATCGGCGCCGGCTTCGCCGGCATCGGCATGGCGATCGCGCTGCAACGTGCGGGCATCCACGATTTCGCGATCGTCGAACGCTCGCACGACGTCGGCGGCGTGTGGCGCGACAACAGCTACCCGGGCGCCGCCTGCGACGTGCCCTCGCACCTGTACTCGTTCTCGTTCGAGCCCAATCCGGCGTGGTCGCGCGTGTTCGCGCCGCAGCCCGAAATCCATGCGTACCTGCAGCATTGCGCGCGCAAGTACGGCCTCGCGCGCTACCTGCGCTTCGGCGCCGAAGTCGCGCATGCACGCTACGACGAAGCCGCTGCGCTGTGGCGCGTCACGCTCGCCGACGGCACGACGCTCAGCGCCGCCGTGCTCGTCAGCGGCACCGGGCAGTTGAGCCGCCCCGCGATGCCCGACCTGCCCGGCATCGACTCGTTTCGCGGCCGCGCCTTCCACTCCGCGCACTGGGATCACGACTATTCGCTTACGGCCAAGCGCGTGGCGGTCGTGGGTACCGGCGCATCGGCGATCCAGTTCGTCCCGGCGATCGCGGGCGACGTGAAGCGCCTGGTCGTATTCCAGCGTTCGCCGGCCTACGTGATGCCGCGCCCCGACCGCGCGTACCGCCCGTGGGAAAAAGCGCTGTTCCGCCGGCTGCCGTGGGCGATGAAGCTGCATCGCGCGTCGATCTACCTGCGCTACGAATCGCGCGCAATCGCGTTCACGCGCCTGCATAAATTGATGAAGGTCGCGGTCGGCCGGCCGTTCCACAAGCTGCTCGCGCGCGACGTGCCGGACCCCGCGTTGCGCGCGCAACTCACGCCCGACTACCCGATCGGCTGCAAGCGCATCCTGTTGTCGAGCGAGTACCTCGCCGCGATGAGCCGCGACAACGTCGAGCTCGTCACGCAGCGGATCCGGCGCGTCACGGAGCACGGCATCGAGACCGTCGACGGCGTGCACCATCCGGTCGATGCGATCGTGTACGGCACGGGGTTCGCGGCAACCGAGTTCCTGTCGCCGATGCGCATCACGGGCCGCGACGGGCTCGACCTGAACGATGCATGGCGGCGCGGCGCGCAGGCGTATCTCGGGCTCACCGTGCCCGGTTTTCCGAACTTCTTCATGCTGTACGGCCCGAACACCAATCTCGGCCACAACTCGATCGTCTACATGCTCGAAAGCCAGATCGCGCACGTGATGCGCTGCCTGCGCACGATGCGGCGCGACGGTGCGCGCGAGATCGACGTCGACGCGCGCCGCTACCGGCGCTTCAACGTGCATGTGCAGCAGCGGCTCGAAGGATCGGTGTGGAACAGCTGCAAGAGCTGGTACGTCGATGCGTCGGGGCACAACAGCACGAACTGGCCGGGCTTCACGTTGACCTACCGGTGGATCACGCGCTTCACCGGGATGTCCGCGTACCGCTTCACGCATCCGTTGCCCGAGTCGGTCGCACCGGCGCGCGACGTGGTGGTCGCGCCGCCCGCCGGCCGGCTGGAGGCCCTCACGGCCGCATCGCTGCGCGGCTTCCTGCGTGTGGCGTTCCGGCCGCTGATCGGGCCGCCGTTCGGCGC
>NZ_JAAGPE010000353.1:0-8732 GCF_017104605.1 Burkholderia sp. Ac-20384
TCGAAGTGGACAGCGACGTGATCGAGCTGTTAGCCGACGACAGACCCGTCGACGTCGAGGTCGACAGCGACGTGACCGAACTGTTGGCCGACGACAACCCCGTCGACGTGGAAGTGGACAGCGACGTCACCGAACTGTTCGTCGAGCTGAGGCCCGTCGACAGCGAACCGATCGAGCTGTTGGCCGACGACAGACCGGTCGACGTCGAAGTGGACAGCGACGTGATCGAGCTGTTAGCCGACGACAGACCCGTCGACGTCGAGGTCGACAGCGACGTGACCGAACTGTTGGCCGACGACAACCCCGTCGACGTGGAAGTGGACAGCGACGTAACCGAACTGTTGGTCGAGCTCAGGCCAGTCGACAGCGACGAGATTGCGCTGCTGGACGACGACAACGTCGTCGACAGCGAATCAACGGCCACATTGGTTGCATAAAGCTGCGAGCCGTTGATAGCGTCGGTACTGGTCGGGGAGATCGAGCCGGCCGCAACGTTCGTGACCTGGCGCTGGTTGGTCGAACTGCCAACGCTGACCACGCTCGTCGGATTGCCACCCGCGAACGTGCTGGTTACGCCGCCGACGGTACCGGTAGGTGTCGGGTTGGCCACGTCCGTGACGGAGCCGCTGCCGAGCGCGACGCTGCCGACGTTGCCCGCGACGGCGTTCGGGCCAATCGCGACCGCGCTGCTTGCGTTTGCGTTCGCAGCATTGCCGACGGCGACGCCGCTTGCGCCTGCAGCGTTCGCAGCATTGCCCACGGCGACGCTGCTGGAGCCAGCGGCAGTGGCGGCTACACCGGCGGCGAGCGAGTTGACGCCCGTTGCGCCGTTGTTGTTGTAATTGGCTTGCTGCACGCCACCGTCGTTGACGCTGTAGTAGTGCGTCTTCGCGGCATCGATCGCAGTCGAGGTCGACGTGGACAGCGAGGTGATCGAGCTGTTGGCGGTCGACAGACCCGTCGACGCGGACGTGGACAGCGAGCCGATCGAGCTGTTGGTCGACGAGAGGCCGGTGGACAGCGACCCGATCGAGCTATTAGCCGACGACAGACCGGTCGACGTGGAGGTCGACAGCGACGTCACCGAGCTGTTGGTCGACGAGAGGCCGGTGGACAGCGAGCCGATCGAGCTGTTAGCCGACGACAGACCGGTCGAAGTCGAAGTCGACAGCGAAGTGACCGAGCTATTGGTCGACGAGAGGCCGGTGGACAGCGAGCCGATCGAGCTGTTGGCCGACGACAGACCGGTCGAGGTCGAAGTCGACAGCGACGTCACCGAGCTATTGGTCGACGAGAGGCCGGTGGACAGCGAGCCGATCGAGCTGTTGGCCGACGACAGGCCGGTCGAGGTCGAAGTCGACAGCGACGTCACCGAGCTATTGGTCGACGAGAGGCCGGTGGACAGCGAGCCGATCGAACTGTTGGCGGACGACAGACCGGTCGACGTGGAGGTCGACAGCGACGTCACCGAGCTATTGGTCGACGAGAGGCCGGTAGACAGCGAACCGATCGAGCTGTTGGCCGACGAGAGACCCGTCGAGGTCGAAGTCGACAGCGAGGTGATCGAGCTGTTAGCCGACGACAGACCCGTCGAAGTCGACGAGGACAGCGACGTCACCGAGCTATTCGTCGAGCTAAGGCCGGTGGACAGCGAGCCGATCGAGCTATTGGCCGACGACAGGCCGGTCGAGGTCGAAGTCGACAGCGAGGTGATCGAGCTGTTAGCCGACGACAGACCGGTCGAAGTCGAAGTCGACAGCGACGTCACCGAGCTATTGGTCGACGAGAGGCCGGTGGACAGCGAACCGATCGAGCTGTTTGCCGACGACAGGCCGGTCGAGGTCGAGGTGGACAGCGAGGTGATCGAGCTGTTAGCCGACGAGAGACCCGTCGACGTGGAAGTCGACAGCGACGTCACCGAGCTATTGGTCGACGAGAGGCCGGTGGACAGCGAACCGATCGAGCTGTTTGCCGACGAGAGGCCGGTCGAGGTCGAGGTGGACAGCGAGGTGATCGAGCTGTTAGCCGACGACAGACCCGTCGACGTGGAAGTCGACAGCGACGTCACCGAGCTATTCGTCGAGCTGAGGCCGGTGGACAGCGAACCGATCGAGCTATTGGCCGACGACAGACCGGTCGACGTCGAAGTGGACAGCGACGTGATCGAGCTGTTAGCCGACGAGAGACCCGTCGACGTGGAAGTCGACAGCGACGTCACCGAGCTATTCGTCGAGCTGAGGCCGGTGGACAGCGAACCGATCGAGCTATTGGCCGACGAGAGGCCGGTCGAGGTCGAGGTCGACAGCGACGTGATCGAGCTGTTGGCCGACGACAGACCCGTCGAAGTCGACGAGGACAGCGACGTCACCGAGCTATTCGTCGAGCTGAGGCCGGTGGACAGCGAACCGATCGAGCTATTGGCCGACGACAGGCCCGTCGACGTCGAAGTCGACAGCGAAGTGACCGAGCTATTGGTCGACGAGAGGCCGGTGGACAGCGAACCGATCGAGCTGTTGGCCGACGACAGACCGGTCGAAGTCGAAGTCGACAGCGACGTCACCGAGCTATTCGTCGAGCTGAGGCCGGTGGACAGCGAACCGATCGAGCTATTGGCCGACGACAGACCCGTCGAGGTCGAGGTCGACAGCGAGGTGGTCGAGCTATTGGCCGAGCTCAGGCCCGTAGACAGTGAAGTGACGGAGCTGTTGGTCGAGCTGAGGCCGGTTGACAGCGACTTGACCGAGCTGTTGGTCGAACTGAGCCCGGTGGACAGCGAGGTGATCGAGCTATTGGCCGACGACAGACCGGTCGAGGTCGACGTGGACAGCGAGGTGATCGAGCTATTGGCCGACGACAGGCCGGTTGAGGCCGACGTGGACAGCGAGGTGATCGAGCTGTTGGCCGACGAAATTCCCGTCGCAGTCGAGGTCGACAACGAATAAAGCTGACTGCCGTTGATCGCATCGGTGCTGGTCGACGACACGGTGCCCGGCGCGACGTTGACGATCCGGCGTTGCGTCGTGCTGTTCCCGACGCTGAAGACGTTCGATTGCCCGCCATCCGTACTGCCGTTACCCAGCGCGACGCTCCCGCTGCCCGTCGAGGTCGCGCCTGCGCCGATGGCGGTGCTTTGGGAGTTCGACGCCGTTGCGCCATACCCGACGGCCATGGCGCCGCTGCCGGACGCGGTTGCCGCGTAGCCGATGGCCGTCGTCTGGCTGTTGGTCGCTTTCGCGCTGTTCCCGAGGGCCGTGCCTTGCGCGCCCGATGCGGTGGACATGTTGCCGATAGCGGTCGACCCCTGGCCCGACGCGGTCGTGGTGTCACCGATTGCGGTACTGCCAAAGCCACCAGCAGTGGCCACCGTGCCGATGGCAATGTTGGCGTTCGTGCCGTCGGCGCCCGCCGAGGCGTTGTAGCCGTTGTTGGTCGCAGAGTTGGCCGCGCCGGTGGAGACGTTCGACACCCCCGAACCGATCGCCAGGTTGTTCGCCAGCGCCGATTCGGCTGGCGCTAATCCGAGCGCGAGCGCAAGCGCGATGCCGGCTCCGACTTGGCCGACCAGGCCCGATTTCAAAACGGCCGACTTGTTCGGCTTGCCTCGTGCCGAGTCGTGTTCCGATGCGGCGACCCACGCGCCGAGGGATTCGTTCCAGATCGAGCGGTATGTGCGGTTCATGTCCTGCTACCTCCAAATATGCACGCCACACACTGATCTCTTTCGTTAGAGGAATACTCCGTGCGCTCGCGCGAATCTCAAAATTGATGGGCGGAGTTTATTGGAGGAGGATTTTTCAGATTGATAAAAAGTGATAAATGGAGGGTTTTGAAAGTTAAAGGATGGTTAATACATCGCGTTTTGATGTATCGGCTCGGAATGTATTGGAAAGTTGTAAGAATGTTTAGTGTAGGGTTTGAATTTTCTAGGTGCGATTCTGTTTTTCGTATAAAAATCATGGTGTTATGGTGGTTTTGTGCGGTAGATCACACATCGTTCGCGTTCAATTGTAAGACAAATGAAATAGCAAACGTTTGCGAGATAAGCAATCCTTTCGTTGTTGTAATGTTTGTCGGTGGGCTAATGGATAATATGATTGCTATCTTGTTAATTTGTTAATTCTGTATTTTGTGGCCGATTTTCTGTTTATTTTATTGATTAACTGTAAATCAATTTTATTTGAAAACCAGGACATCGGGCTGTGCTGATTTGCGCATCTCGTCCGCTGCGATGGCCCGCGCGACGGGCGTTCCGGGCCGGTCGGCTCGTCGAATTTGTAAAAAAGTGCTACGGGGCGGTAGGTCGGGTCGTCATCATTCGTCTTTCGAATTTGTCCTATTGACTATTTCCGCGATGGTGACAATCGAATGGGGTTCGAAGACGGGGCGAACCCGTCAGGGAGGCGGGACCTGCGTCGGCGGTGCGCCTGCTGGCGACAGGTTGTTAAAGACGCTGTCCGGCGTCGGCCGCGACGTCCCCGATTCGTCAAATTCCGGGTGTGACAATTTGTCCGCGCGCGCCGAAGCACCGAAGAAAAAGGGCACGAGTGAGTGTGTCGGGGGCGCCACATCTGACAGGCAAATGCAGGTCGATGCAGGTCGGTGCAGTCCCGCACCGTATGCGATGGGGCGATTTCGAGCGGGTGGCGGGCAGGGCGGCCGCAAGTGATGTGGCTCGCCGTGGAAGTACGACGAGCGCGTAGCGAAGTTCGAACGCGGCCCGGGGCGCGGGTCACCCAACAGGACGGAGGCGCCGGCCTCCGCGTATCGCTTGCCGCGCGGCCGGATGCAGGCGATGCAGTTGCCGACGGCCGGATCCCGGTGGAATTCAGCGGCCCGAGGTCTCGATCGCCGAGCGGGCGTGGCCCGGTTGCCCGACCTGACAACCGGGCAACGGGACTCTTGTCCTGGACGGCTTGCCTACTTCTTGAGAAACCGCAGCGCAAACCGCGCCATGCGCGGCACGAACATCGGGCGCAGCAGGCGCTTGTCGTAGCCGGCCATCCGCCGGTCGTTCTCGGCGAGGCACAGTTCGATCAACTCGCGCGGGTTGAGCGCGTCGCCGATGTCGCCGGTGCCGGTCGCCGGGAAGTTCGCGTCACGTGCAACGCCGTCGGAATCGATGCCGCGCGCGATGCCGATGCGCTCCCGGATCAAATGCACCCATACGGCTGCGACCCGCGCAAAGAACCACGGCCGGCGCCACCACGGAAGCGAGCGCCAGTACCACGCGTACCAGTTCACGAAGAACAGGATGTGGCGGCCTTCTTCCTGGATCACCGGCTCGAAGGTGTCGACGAGTTCGGGCGGGAAATAGCCGGAGCGCTGCGCGGAACGGAACAGGCCGAACGCGAAGAAGCTGTCGATGCATTCGCTGAAGCCCGTGACGATCCACCACCACTCGGGATCTTTCGGCGCAGGATATGCCGGCTCGGGGGCGAGCCGGATGCCGTAGGCCTCGACGAGCTTCGACAGCACGACCTTGTGACGCGCTTCCTCGCCGCCGTCCATCTCGAGTGCGCGGCGCAGCAGCGGATTGCCGATCGTCGCCGCATAGGTTGCCACGCGGATCGATGCGCGGCCTTCGGTCTGCACCGCGATGTCCCAGATTGGCAGCGACGTGAGCCGTTTGAGCTCGGCGGGCTTGAGCGCCGGCCAGTCGATCACCGCCGGCTTGTACGGGTTGTGTGTGTCGAGCAGCATGCGACAGAACATCTGCATGTGCGCATCGGAACCGATCCGTACCGGACCGTGCTTCTCGAAGGTCCAGTTGCGCATTGCGTGATCTGCGGCTGCATGCTCTTCGTGCAGCGTGTCACTCATGGCTGTTGTCATACGTTTACGGGTCGAAAGATTCTTGCATAGCTTCCGTAAACGCGTATTTTCGAGCGGCCATGCGGACGCCGGCCAGGCGTGCATCACGCGTTCGTGTCGACCCAGAGGCGGCCCCAGCGGGACGCGTAGGCCAGCGCGTGCTCTTCCTCGAAGAAGAAATCGATCGCGTCGAACGAAACGGCGCGCGGCGATGGGCCGCCGCTCGCCTTCTCGATCGTCAGGTTGGCGGCGAACAGCCCGTTCGGCAACCGGGCGGCAGCGGGGGCGACTTCGTAGCCCTTGTAGCGGATCGTACGGTTCATGGCGTGCGCGGAGAAAGTTCGGAGGTTCAGCGTACGAAAACCCGCTCGCGGCGTGAACCAATCTTTCGGCCAATGCAAATCACGCAGCGGGCCGAATCGTTATCGGCGCGGGTCGCGGGGAAGGGCCGGCGGGGAGAAGCGTCGGCGTGCACGGCGCGTGGCCGTTCATCCGAATGCGCACCGCCCGCGCCGGCGAACGTGGTCGGCCGGGCGCGGGCGGTGGAAGGCGGGAAAATTACTGGTTGGCGATCTTCAGCACGGGCGCAAGCGCGTCGACCGACGCCGCATGCGAAGCCGCGCGATGCGATGCGAACGCGAGCGCGAACTCGGCGGCTTGCGTGCCGACCGTCTCGAGCTGCGCGACAACCTTCGGATCCGAGCAGCTGTCGGCACTGTCAAAGCGCGTTTCGAGCGTATTCACGGTCGCGCCGAACGGCGTCGGCCAGCCGCGCAGCGCATGCACGATCGAACGCAGCGACGTCAGCACGGTGCCGGCCGCCTGCCAGCCGTACGCGGTGACGATCAGGCCGACCGCGCGGCCGTCGAGATACGGGCGATCGTCCGCACGCAGTTCCTCGAGCGTGTCGAGCGCGTTCTTCACGAGGCCGGAGACGCCGCCGTGATAGCCGGGCGTCGCGATGATGATCGCGTCGGCCTGGCGCACGGCGTCGATCAGGTCGCGCTGCGCGTCGGTCAGCGTTTTGTGTTCAGGTGCGTAGTGCGGCAGCGTATGCAGGAACGGGCCGTCGAACAGCCGCGTGCGTGCGCCGGCCGCCTGCGCGCCGCGCAACGCGAACGACAGCGCGCGTTCGGTCGACGACGCTGCCCGGGTGGTACCGCCAATGCCGACGACGAACGGGCGGCGGTGTTGATCGAATGCAGTCAAGGGGCGCTCCTTGGGAATGGCTTGCCCGGCTAAGCACAGGCTTAAAACCAGATGGTAACGACCCCGCCGCCACTCTGAAAACGACTTTTCGTTCTATCGATATGCCGTGCGGCAGGGGCAATCGTGTGCGCGGCCGTCCAGATCGATAGCAGAAATGCTTGGTTGGGACGGCGGGCAGTGGTCGATAACATGGGCCCGTCTCCTCCATGATGTCTCTACTGACATGGGTTGGCCCCGCCGCGCGGATGCAGGCGGGGCTTTTTTTCGTCCCGGTCAGGAAAGGGGGCGCGATACGCCGGGCGCTTGCCCGTTACTCGAACACCGGCCGGAAGAAGCTGCGCTCGTAGCTGACGATGCAGCGTGTTTCCTCGGCGTAGCGGAACGCGGCCTGGCAGGCCGGATCGTCCATCGAGCGTTCGCGGTAGCGCTCGTACTCGGCGAGACTCGGGAACGAGAACATCGCGAGCGCGATGTTGTTCGCCCCTTCGGATGGCAGGAAGTAGCCGTGATGCGTGCCGCCGAACTGTTCGACGAGCGGAATCCACATCTTGCCGTACGTTTCGAACTGGTCGAGCTTGTATGGATCGATGACGTAGCGAAGGAAGCAGGTGATCATGAGCGCGCTCGGTGAAGGAAGGAATCCGCGAGTCTGGAAGGCGCCGCCGCATGTGTCAACGGTGTTCGCCGACGCGCGATCCGGCCGCAGGTCGCATTGCTTGCGCAAACAACGATCGGCGCGCTTTCATGCGTTCGCAACGATGCGCGCGGCGCCGTGGCACGCACGGTCGGGATCGTCTCTCCCGCACGCATTTCCCCAAACTTTTACGACATTTTTTCTTGCGAGGGCGGTTGGCGCGCTCATAGACTTCGGGCATCCCAACCACGGAGCAAGGCAATGTCGATACCCTGGAACGCGATCGCCGAACACACACCTGCCGCGCCGCCTTCCGTGTGCGCCGATCGGGTGATCGTGCGGCGTTTCGATCCGGCCTTCGACAGTTATGCACAACTCACGCCGATGCTGCATCGCGCGTTCGCGCGGCTCGGCGCGATGGGACTCAACTGCACGTGCGTCGACCAGAGCGAGGACGTCACGCGCCGCCGCGCGGAAGCGGGCGAGTGCTACGTCGCCGTGTGCGGCGGGCGCGTGATCGGCACGGCCACGCTGTATGCGACCGATCCGTCGTCGGCGTGCTCGCTGTACCGGCGCGAAGGTGTCGCGAGCGTGCGGCAGGTGGCGGTGGATCCCGATTGCCAGAGCCGCGGGATCGGCGCGTTGCTGCTGTCGTTCGCCGAGCAATGGGCCGCGTTGCGCGGCTATACGCTGCTCGCACTCGATACGCCGCATCCCGCTTCGCACCTGCTTGCGTTCTACGGCGCGCAGGGTTTCGACGTCGTCGACGTGATGCGCTTCGACGGCAAGCGCTACGACAGCGCGATCCTTTGCAAGCGGCCGATCGCGCAGGTCGCGCGCCGCGTGTCGCCGGCGTCGCGCATGGCCGTGCGCGTGGCGGCTGTGCGGCGTCTCCGATCGGGGCGGGGGATCCCGATGGCCAGAGCCGCGGGATCGGCGCGTTGCTGCTGGCGTTCGCCGAGCAATGGGCCGCGTTGCGCGGCTATACGCTGCTCGCACTCGATACGCCGCATCCCGCTTCGCACCTGCTTGCGTTCTACGGCGCGCAGGGTTTCGACGTCGTCGACGTGATGCGCTT
>NZ_JAAGPE010000354.1:0-8358 GCF_017104605.1 Burkholderia sp. Ac-20384
TCTCGAGGTGCAGCCGCTCGTGCGGGCGCTGAACGGGCTGCTCGCGCGGCTGGCGGCCGCGCTCGACACGCAGAAGGCCTTCGTGGCCGACGCCGCGCACGAACTGCGCACGCCGCTCGCGGCCGTGCAGATCCAGGCGCAGCTCGTCGCCCGCGCGAAGGACGACGCATCGCGCCGCGAGGCGGTCGCGGATCTCCAGGATGGCGTGTCGCGAGCGACGCGTCTCACGGAGCAGCTGCTCGCGCTCGCACGCGCCGAACCGGATGGCGCGACGATGCGCGAGCCGGTCGACCTGCAGGCATTGCTTGCCGAATGCGTGGCCGCGCTTGCGCCGCTCGCGCAACGGCACGACATCGATCTCGGCTTCGAGGAGACGCGTGCGGCGAGCGTCGTCGCGGACGTCGGCGCGTTGCGCGTGATGTTCGGCAACCTGCTCGACAACGCGGTGAAGTACACGCCGGACGGCGGCCGCATCGACGTATCGCTGACCCGCGACGCGGCCGGTCGCGCATGCGTGCAGATCGGCGACAGCGGGCCCGGCATTCCGGCCGACGAGCGCGAGCGCGTGTTCGACCGCTTCTACCGCGACAGCTCCGCGCGGGCGCGCACCGACGTGTCGGGCAGCGGGCTCGGGCTCGCGATCGTCAAGCGCGTGGCCGCGCAGCAGGGCGCGACGGTGTCGCTCGGCGACGCGGCTGCAGGCGGGCTGCTCGTCAGCGTCGTGTTCCGCGATGCCGAGATGCCGGCCGAGGCGCCGCAGCCGTCCGAATCCGTGTAAAGAACGCCGCCGGGCGGCCGCTTAAGCCCCGCTTAAGGCTGATTAAGCCTCCTTTAAGTCAGGGTCGTTACGCTGCGTCCTAACAAAGAGGAGGTCCTACGATGAACACCCGATTCCTTGCGCGCGGCGCCGTCGCGGTCGCCGTGGCGGCCGCTCTGTCCGCCGGTTACGTTGCCGGCACCCGCCGCGCCGATCCGCAGATCATCACGCCCGCACAGGCGGCCGCGCTGATGCCGGCCGAAGCGGCCGCGAAGACCGGCATCCCCGATTTCTCCGGGCTCGTCGAGACCTACGGCCCGGCGGTCGTGAACATCAGCGCGAAGCACGTCGTGAAGCAGGTATCGCGGCGCGTGCCGCAGCCGCAACTGCCGATCGATCCGAGCGATCCGTTCTACCAGTTCTTCAAGCACTTCTACGGCCAGGTGCCGGGCATGGGCGGTGACGCGCAGCCGGACGACCAGCCGAGCGCGAGCCTGGGTTCCGGGTTCGTCATCAGCTCCGACGGGTACATCCTCACCAATGCGCACGTGATCGACGGCGCGAACGTCGTCACGGTCAAGCTGACCGACAAGCGCGAATACAAGGCGAAGGTCGTCGGCTCCGACAAGCAGTCCGACGTCGCCGTGCTGAAGATCGACGCAAGCGGCCTGCCGACCGTGAAGATCGGCGACCCGGCGCAGAGCAAGGTCGGCCAGTGGGTCGTCGCGATCGGTTCGCCGTATGGCTTCGACAACACGGTCACGTCGGGCATCATCAGCGCGAAGTCGCGTGCGCTGCCGGACGAGAACTACACGCCGTTCATCCAGACCGACGTGCCGGTGAACCCCGGCAACTCGGGCGGCCCGCTGTTCAACCTGCAGGGCGAGGTGATCGGCATCAACTCGATGATCTACTCGCAGACGGGCGGCTTCCAGGGCCTGTCGTTCGCGATCCCGATCAACGAGGCGATCAAGGTGAAGGACGAGCTCGTGAAGACGGGCCACGTGAGCCGCGGCCGCCTCGGCGTCGCCGTGCAGGGGCTGAACCAGACGCTCGCGAGCTCGTTCGGACTGCAGAAGCCGGACGGCGCGCTCGTCAGCTCGGTCGATCCGAACGGCCCGGCCGCGAAGGCCGGCCTGCAGCCGGGTGACGTGATCCTGTCGGTCAACGGCTCGCCGGTCGCCGATTCGACGTCGCTGCCCGCGCAGATCGCGAACCTGAAGCCGGGTTCGAAGGCCGACCTGCAGATCTGGCGCGACAAGTCGAAGAAGTCGATCAGCGTGACGCTCGGCGCGATGGCCGATGCGAAGCTCGCGTCGAACGACGGCGGCCCTGTTGAACAAGGGCGCCTGGGTGTCGCGGTGCGTCCGCTGTCGCCGCAGGAGCGCAGTGCCGACAACCTGTCGCACGGCCTGATCGTGCAGCAGGCCGGCGGGCCGGCCGCGAACGCGGGCATCCAGCCCGGCGACGTGATCCTCGCGGTCAACGGCCGCCCGGTCACGAGCCCCGAGCAGTTGCGCGACGCGGTCAAGGGCGCGGGCAACAGTCTTGCTCTGCTGATCCAGCGCGATAATGCACAGATCTTCGTGCCGGTCGACCTGAGCTGACCGGCCACGGCCGACGGCCGGCCAGGCCGGCCAGGCCGGCCGCGGCGGGCGCTGCCGTGCTGAAGGTGTGACGCAGCGCCCTGTATGTGTTCCGACCCCAAGGAGAGAGCCATGCAATATCTACGCAACGTGTCCCGATTTGCCGTCGCCGCGGCGCTGGCCGCCGGCCTCGCAGCCGGAGCGACCGGCGCGTACGCGCAGTCGGACGGCTTGCCCGCCGCGCGCCAGCAGGGCGACGTCACCTTCGTGTCCGGCGGCGTCGGGCAGGACGAATCGACGGCGTTCCAGCGCAACGAGCCGAGTTGGCCGCTGGCGCTGCGGTTCACCGGCAAGGGCGGTGAGTTCCTGGCCGACGTTCATGTGCGGATCGTCGACGGCAAGGGTGCCGAAGTGCTGAAGACCGACGCGCGCGGGCCGTACATGCTCGTGAAGGTGCCGCCGGGCCGCTATACGGTGCACGCGTCGTACCAGGGCAACGAGGAATCGCGTGCCGTCACGGTCGGCGCGAAGGGCGGCGCGAAAACCGCCTTCCAGTGGAGCGCGCAGTAGTTCGCCGCACGCGGCCCCGGCCGGGGTCGCGCATTCGGCTGCGGTTTCGCCCATAATGAAAGCCACGGCACCCGTGCCGTGGCTTTTTTCGTTTCCTGAGCCTGGCTTGGCCTGGCCGCCCCAAGGAGAAACGATGTCCGACGCAGCCGACCCTCGTCTCGAAATCGTGCCGAACCGCCATCGCGTGCGCGTGATCCATCGCGGCATCACGTACGCCGATTCGCACGGCGCGCTGACCGTGCGCGAAACGGGCCTGCCGGACACCCACTACCTGCCGCGTGGCGACGTCAACATGCGCCGGCTCGTGAAATCAGGCGTCACGTCGGCCTGCCCGTTCAGGGGCGAGGCCGTGCACTTCGACTTGCAGACGGAAGACGGCGTGATCGAGAACGCCGCATGGAGTTACGAGGAACCGAAGGAGGCCGCGTTGGCGCTCGCGCACTACGTTGCCTTCGACGCTGCACGGATCGACAGTCTCGTCGAGACGTCCTGATGCGGCGCGTGTTCATCGGGGAGGCGTCATGGAACTGAACGACACATTACGCATACCGCTCGCCCCGCCTGTCGTGCGGGAGGCGTTCGAGGATCTCGCGTTGCTGCGCGCGAGCTTCCAGCATTGCGAATCCTTCGAGAAGCTTGCGCATGGCGAGTTTGCGCTGACGATCACGGTGCCGCTCGGCCCGCTGCGCGCCCGCTACGACGTGCGTGCGCACGCCGCCGCCGAGCAGGGTGACGCGGAAGGGCAGCCGCGCCGCGTGCTCAACTTCAAGGCGCGGGCCGACGGGCTCGGCGCGCTGCGCGGCCAGGTCGAACTCGTGCTCGTGCCGGATGACGACGAGAACGCCACGCGCATCGAGTACGTGGTCTGGGCGACGGCGAGCGGCCCGCTCACCGAGCTGCCGGGGCGGCAGATCGAAAATACGCTGCGCGAATGGACCGACGACTTCTTCCGCGAATTCTGCGCGGTCGTGCAGGCGAAGCACGGTCTTGCACCGAATCGCGCGCGCTCGGCCGCACCACGGCGCCAGCATGTGTTCCTGCGGCCGGCGTCGCTGGTGGCCGCGACGAAGCGTGCGCTGCCGCCGCACCTCGGCGGCGCGCTGACCGGGCGTGCCGCCGGCGCGCTCCCGCATCGCGGCTCCGGCACGGTGCCGGTGTGGGCGTGGGCCGCGATGATCGTCTTCATCGCGCTGCTGCTGTACGCGGCACGCTGGATCAACGGCGGCTGAGCGACCGGCCGGTTCCGCAGCGACGCGTGCTCGCCGCGCGCGTCACCGCACGACCGCGGCGCCGGCTCCGGCGCCGCGAAATTCCCTTCGGTATGCCGACGGCGACGTGCCGAGCGCGCCCGCGAAATGCTGGCGCAGCGACACGCTCGACCCGTAGCCGGCTGCCTGCGCGATCGCATCGATCGATTGCCCGGTGGTTTCCAGCAGATGCTGCGCGCGCGCGAGCCGCTCGGCCTGTAGCCACGCGGTGACGGTCGTGCCGGTCGCCTGGCGGAAGTGGCGCGTGAACGTGCGCCGGCTCATCAGCACGCGTTCGGCGAGCGAGTCGACGCTGTGTGCGGCGTCGAGGTGGGCGCGCACCCAGTCGAGCAGGCCCGCGAGCCGTGCATCGCGCGGATGCGCGGCGACCGGCTGCGGCACGTATTGCGCCTGCCCGCCCTGGCGGTGCGGCGGGATCACGAGGCGGCGCGCGATCTGGTTCGCGGCGTCCGAGCCGAAGCGCAGCCGGACGACGTGCAGGCAGCAGTCGAGCCCGGCTGCCGTGCCGGCCGACGTCATCAGGTTGCCGTCGTCCACGTACAGCACGTCCGGATCGAGCTTCACGCGCGGAAAGCGTTGCGCGAAGTCGTCGGCCCACGCCCAGTGCGTGGTGGCCGGGCGGCCGTCGAGCAGGCCGGCCGCGGCGAGCACGTAGGCGCCGAGGCACAGCCCGACGAGCTGCGCGCCACGCGCGGCGACCGCGCGGACGGCGTCGAGCAGCACGTCGGGCGGCGCTTCGTCCGGATCGCGCCATGCCGGCACGATGACGATGTCCGCATCGTCGAGCCCGTCGAGCCCATATGGCGCGGTGATCGTGAAGCCGCCCGTCGTCGACAGCGGGCCACGTTCGGCCGAGCAGACGCGAAACTCGAACGCGGGCGATGCCGCCGCGTCGCGCTCCTTGCCGAACACGACGGACGGCACCGACAGGTGGAACGGGCTGATGCCGTCATACGCGATCACGGCAACGACGGTCGGAACGGGCGGGGCGGGCCGGGTGGACGAGGCGGCGGCGGTCATGGCGGGCTCCGGAATGGCGATGGCCCGATTCTATCGAAGAATGGCTATCGGGCCACTGTCCCGGTGAACGATGCGCACCGACAATGCATCGCATCGCGCCGCTGGCCGTCCCGTTCCGGGGCGGGGCCGCGCCCCCGGACCAGGAGTCCGCCATGTCGAACGCCGTCCCGCAATCCGCTTCCCAAACCGTTTCCCGCCCGGCGGCCCGCCGCGCGCTGATCGTGATCGACGTCCAGAACGAATACGTGACGGGCAACCTGCCGATCGAGTATCCGCCGCTCGACGTGTCGCTCGCGAACATCGGCCGCGCGATCGATGCCGCGCATGCGGCCGGCGTGCCGGTGATCGTCGTCCAGCACGTCGCGCCGGCCGGCGCGCCGATCTTCGCGCCCGGCTCCGACGGCGTCGCGCTGCACGCGGTCGTTGCCGGCCGGCCGTACGCGCACCTGATCGAGAAGAAGCAGGCGAGCTCGTTTGCCGGGACCGACCTCGCCGCATGGCTCGACGCGCACGGGATCGACACGCTCGCGGTGGCCGGCTACATGACGCACAACTGCAATGCGTCGACGGTCTATCACGCGGCGCACGCGGGGCTGAATGTCGAGTACCTGGACGACGCGACGGGCGCGCTGCCGTACGAGAACGAAGCAGGTGCGGCGAGCGCCGAGGAGATTCACCGCGCGTACACGGTGGTGTTCCAGTCGAATTTCGCGGCCGTGATGTCGACCGACGCGTGGATCGCGGGGCTGGCCGGTGCGCCGATGCCGAAGCGCGATTCGGTCGCCGCGTCGAACCAGCGGGCCCGCGCGCAGCGCGCGAAGGCGGCCTGAAACTGCGGGGAGACGGGAGAGGGGGCGGGCAGTGCGTTTGCGAGGTTCGTGCGCCGCACGATGAAACGGCAACCGCAGGCGAGCGCGCGTCGCGCGGTCAGTCGCCGTCCTTCAGCATCGCCGGGCTGTAGCGCAGCATGTCGAAACAGCCGTCGACGAGCTTTTCCGCATGCTGCTCGGCGTCGATCTCGTCGGGCAGCATCAGCATGTCGCGCACGAAACCGCTGACGAGCGTGTGCAGCATCAGCGTCGCGCGCCACGTATCGAGCCGCTCGGGCAGCAGCTTGAGCCGCACGGCCCCCGCGAGATCGGCATCGATCGCGTGCAGCGCCTCGCTCATTCCCGCGCGGTTGCGCTGGAGCAGCGGCTCGAGGTCTGCGACGTACTCGCACTTCATGAACAGGATGCTGAACACGCGGCGCAACTGCGCGTCGCGCTGCACGCCGAGCAGGCACCAGATCAGGATCTGCCGGATCTTCTCGAGCGGATTGCCGCCCGGTGCGTCGAGCGGCATCCGCTTGAGCTCGTCGATCGGCAGAAACACGCGGTCGAACATCGCGTCGAACAGTTCGCTCTTGTTCGCGAAATGCCAGTAGATCGCGCCGCGCGTCACGCCGGCATGCTGGGCGATGTCCGCGAGCGACGTGTGCGACACGCCCTTCTCGAAGAACACGTGCTCGGCGGCGTCGAGAATGCGATTGCGCGTCTCGAGCGCCTCCTCCTTGGTACGTCTGACCATGTGCAGGCCTGATTGGAATGATCGTAGGTGAATATAGGGTCTGCAACCCTCGTCGCAGTCATATAGACTGGCTATGCTTGTGACTGGTAACAATCCGTAAGAATGGACAGCAGGCGGGGCATAAACGGGCTTTTTACATACATTCATGAATGTATATACAATACCACCCTACGATCGAATGACCCAAGTGGCAATCAGTTAATATCCCACCTGCTGATTCCCGCCAAAGTACCAGTCCGCAGTGCGGGGCAACCTGTCGGCACGGAGGTTTCGTGCCGCTTGCTGTATCTGGCAGTCCAGTATTTCAGGTGTTCGATCTGCGCCGTGAGGCGCATCCGTGTTGCGCTCCCTCCGGTCGGGTGCGGCACTTATTCCATTGGTTATACACAGAGGTCGCTCCATGCGCGTCGAACGGGTTCCATACCGCTTAATCACTGTCGCGACGGCCGCCGTTTTCCTGGCCGCGTGCGGGAAAAAAGAATCGGCACCGCCGCCGCAAACGCCGGAAGTCGGCGTCGTCACCGTCCAACCGCAATCCGTACCGGTCTTCACCGACCTGCCGGGCCGCACCAGTGCATTCCTCGTCGCGCAGGTCCGCGCGCGGGTCGACGGCATCGTGCTGCGCCGTGAATTCACCGAAGGCACCGACGTCAAGGCCGGTCAGCGCCTCTACAAGATCGACCCGGCGCCGTACGTTGCCGCGCTGAACAGCGCGAAGGCGACGCTCGCGAAGGCGCAGGCGAACCTCGTCACGCAGAACGCATTGGTCGCGCGCTACAAGGTGCTGGTGGCCGCGAACGCGGTCAGCAAGCAGGACTACGACAACGCGGTGGCCACGCAAGGCCAGGCTGCGGCGGATGTCGCGTCCGGCAAGGCAGCGGTCGACACCGCGCAGATCAACCTCGGCTACACCGATGTCGTGTCGCCGATCACCGGCCGCGTCGGCATCTCGCAGGTGACGCCGGGCGCCTACGTGCAGGCGAGCCAGGCGACGCTGATGTCGACGGTTCAGCAGCTCGATCCGGTGTACGTGGACCTCACGCAATCGAGCCTCGACGGGCTGAAGCTGCGTCAGGACGTGCAGAGCGGCCGCCTGAAGACGACTGGCCCGGGCGCGGCGAAGGTGTCGCTGATCCTGGAAGACGGCAAGACCTATTCGGAACCGGGCAAGCTGCAGTTCTCGGACGTGACGGTCGACCAGACCACCGGCTCGGTGACGATCCGCGCGGTGTTCCCGAACCCGGGCCGCGTGCTGCTGCCGGGCATGTTCGTGCGGGCACGGATCGAGGAAGGCGTGAACGAGAACGCGTTCCTGGTGCCGCAGATCGGCGTCACGCATGACCAGAAGGGCCAGGCGATCGCGATGGTGGTGAACGCCAGCAACAAGGTCGAGCCGCGTCCGCTGAAGACGACGGGCATGCAGGGTGCGAACTGGATCGTCGAAGGCGGTCTGGAAGCGGGCGATCACGTGATCGTGCAGGGCGTCGACAAGGTGCGCCCGGGTGCGACCGTGAAGACGGTCGCCGCGCAGCTCGCCCCGGCGGCCGATGCCGCATCGGGTGCTGCTGCCGCGTCCGCCGCGCCGGCT
>NZ_JAAGPE010000355.1:0-8673 GCF_017104605.1 Burkholderia sp. Ac-20384
CGAGTTTGACCCATTATCTTACCCTCGTTCCCTTCACGACGCTCTGCCGGACTGGCGCTGGCGCGGCGCTCGGCGGCAACATGTCGCGCAGCTCGTACGAACGCGATTACGGCGGTCGCGGCGATCGTGGCTACCGCCACCGCAAGCATCGTCATCACCGCGACTGGGACTGATCGCCGCTGGCGCGGCTCGGTGCGCGAATGGCGCACCGGCGCGCCGACGGCGTCGGCACCCGACGCGAGATTCGGCCCGGCGGCCTGCCGGGCCGTCATCGCCGGTCATACCGGCGAACCCTTTCCGGCTTCATCAGCCGCGACCCGATGCCCGATCGACGGGCCGGCAGTTTCCCTCCTCGCTGTATTTCCCCGTTTTCCGACTACATCGACTCTCGCGACTGAATGCGTCCGAGGAGTACCGATATCATTCGCGTTCCGTTCGATCCCGTTGGTCCGTTCTCCGGCCTGACGACGGCTCATGACTGGCGCGGTGCGGCTTGCTGCCGTGCGCACGTCGTCACGCTCCAATCTGCGTAACCGGATGTATCGCGAACCGTGTGCGTCACTGCAGCGGCTGCGGTTTTTCACCTGCCTTTCTAGCGTCCCGGCGAACGTGCGCGTTGCCCCGTCCGTCAGGATTTCCCTGATAGCCAGACCGTCGCGCCACGCTTCCTCACCGCGTATCGCGGGTGCCGGCGGGTAGTGGGAAATCGAATGGAATCCATCGCAACATTTAATTGGTCGATTGCGAACGACTTCGCTATCGTCGGCGATGCTCGCGTACGGCATCGCACCGTGCCGCTGGCCGCGCCGCGCCTCGCCGCATGATCGCGAGCGCCACGGCCCGGTCGCCGGCCCCACAAGCATGGGCCGCCGCGTCCGAAGAACCGGACGAACCCGTCGCGAAGCCTGGCCGACCGAACGAAGGCGCATGCGCTTTCAAGCCACCCCGGCAATGACGTCCCGCCGCCGCCTGCGTGCCCCACGCGCAGGTGTGCCGCCCGATGTCGTTGGTGCCCGGGGCCGGACCAACCCATTGCCTGGATGCACTATGTCTAAGACAACGTATTACGCGCCGCATGGCGGCCACCCGCCGCAGACCGATCTGCTGACCGATCGCGCGATGTTCACCGAGGCGTACGCGGTGATCCCGAAGGGTGTGATGCGCGACATCGTCACGAGCTGGCTGCCGTTCTGGACGAACACGCGCCTGTGGGTGATCGCTCGCCCGCTGTCGGGTTTCGCGGAAACCTTCTCGCAGTACATCGTCGAAGTGAACCCGGGCGGCGGCAGCGACAAGCCCGAGCAGGACAAGAACGCCGAAGCCGTGTTGTTCGTCGTCGAAGGTGAAGCCGAGCTGACGCTGCAAGGCAAGAAGCACGTGCTGAAGCCGGGCGGCTACGCGTTCATTCCGCCGGGCGCGGACTGGACGCTGCACAACGTCAGCGATGCCGCGGTGCGGTTCCACTGGGTGCGCAAGCATTACCAGGCTGTCGACGGCATTCCGCTGCCGGAAGCCTTCGTGACCAACGAGCAGGACGTCGAGCCGATCCCGATGCCGGGCACCAACGGTGCCTGGGTGACGACGCGCTTCGTCGACATGAGCGACATGCGCCACGACATGCACGTGAACATCGTGACGTTCGAACCGGGCGGCGTGATTCCGTTCGCCGAAACGCACGTGATGGAGCACGGGTTGTATGTGCTCGAAGGGAAGGCTGTTTATCGCCTGAACCAGGATTGGGTCGAGGTCGAAGCCGGTGACTTCATGTGGCTGCGCGCGTTCTGCCCGCAGGCATGCTATTCGGGTGGCCCTGGCCGCTTCCGTTACCTGCTGTACAAAGACGTGAACCGTCACATGAACCTGTTGCTGAACCCGGCGCGTTAAGCGTCGAGCGAGCAGTTGGATGTGAAAGCCCGCCGGCGGATGCCGGCGGGTTTTTTTTCAGGTTCTTCGCGGATTCCAGGGGTGTCGCTTGACGATCCGCCAGAGGTAAAAGCCGGAATCCAGCCAGTGCGTGCTGCAAACACACTGGCCGTCAGTCGGATGCCGCTGGCGACTCGTTGCCCTGCGTAGCACCGCATTGATGGCAATGCGGGAAGAAGAAGAAATTCCGGCCACCGCATCCGCATACGTTGAAGAGCCTCAATCCGCAATGCACGCAGAACGTGGAGTCGTCGCCGCCGAGATTCCACTGTTTGTCGCATGACGGGCAGCGCTTTTTTTCGAGTGAGCGAACGGCTTTTTCGTATCCGATCGTGCGCGCACGTTCTCCCTGATCCTGCTGCAATTCGAGCCGCTTGCGTTCGGCATAGCGTTGAAAGGCCTTCATCATGTAAAGGCCGGCGAACACCGTGAGCGCAATGCCGACCAGGACCCGCACATAGCCGCCGAAATTCGGCAGGTACGGGACCAGTTCGATGAAAAATGCACTCAGTGAAAACAGGCCAAAGCCATACACGAAAGGCCAGTAGCGCATCTTGCGATAGCGCATGAACAGCCAGATCGCAATCAGCAGAATCGGTAACGTGAGCGCAAGGCGCAGTCCGAACACCTGCAACTCGTATTGCCGGTCCGCCTTTTCGAAGCGCCGTTCGGCTGCCGCGTCCGCGTCGGCGATTTGCGTGTCCACTTGAGTCTGCTGCGATGCCAGTGCCCGTTGCTGGTCGCCGATCGCATCGATCTGATGCTGCCAGTTGATGACCACTGCCTGGAGCGTATCCAGCTTGCGGGTTCTCGCCAGGATGTCCGGGTCCCTCGCACTGTCTCCCGTCACCGAGCGGGTTGCCAGCCAGTTGCGGAAACTTTCTTTCTCGGCCGCGTACTCCTTCGCGGCACGTCCGCGTGCCACCTCCATTGCGTCGGCCTTCCCGGCAAGCGTGTCGTGCTGCGCCTGCAGATCGCGCCGTGCTGCATCCAGCCGCGCCTTCGCTGGAGCATCCGCGAATTGCTCGACGACGGGCGGCCCGCCCCTCGGAGCGAAGGCCATGTCGCGGATCACGAGGCTGCCGAGCATGTTCAGAAAGACGGCGAAGATGATCGCAATCACCCACGAGGCGAGCCGCAGGAGACGTGCGGGACTGGTCAGGCCGTCGCTGGAAGTCATCATTGTTTTGCCCTTGTTGGAATGGTTATACAAGCGGACTTGATTGTCGACGAATCCCGTACCCTTGTCGAACATCCCCTTCTGGCCGAGCGCCGTCGGTCATCCCCGCGCCCCCCGGAAATTCATGATGAACCTGCTTTCACGGGCGATGCATCTTGCTACAGGCCGAGTGCAGCCGCCGCGAGCATCGCGACCTGCAGCCGCGTATCGGGCGACAGCCCGTCCTCGATCAGCCACACCGCGGACAAGCCCGACCACGCGAGGATCCACTGCAGCAGCCGGCGCCGGTCGAGCTGCGCGGCGTCGGCCACGAGTGTGACACGCTGCTCGAAACGCACGGGATCAACCGCAATATCGTGCGAGGGATTGCAGAACAGGTTTGCGTAGTCGAACGCGCGATCGCCGCGCAGCCCTTTCGGATCGATCGCACGCCAGCCGCGTTCGCCGAAATGGAGGATGTTGCCGTGATGGATGTCGCCGTGCAGGACGACTTCGTCGACGGGTGGTGCGATCAGCAATTGGTGAGCGATCGCGGCCGATCGGCGCAGCGCGTCGTTGTCGGCGTCGTTCGACAACAGTGCGTAGAACCAGTCATGCAGCGTCACGACCGAAGGCGGCTCCGAAGCGCGATGCGCATGCAGCCGCGCGACGACATTATACGCGATGCGCATCGCATCATCGTCGTGGCCCGATGCCGAAAAACCCGCCAGCGTCGGTTCCGGCTGCGCGCGTTCGAGCAGGACAGCATCGCTATCGTGCTGCCACACCTGCGCGGCGCCTTGCCCGTTCCACCAGGTCATCAGCGCATTGCCGCGACGCTCTTCGTCGCAAGTAGCGACCTTCAACATCGCCGGCCGCGCTTGCCAGACGACCGGCAGCAGACCACCGCTCGCGGTCAGGATCGGGCCGCCATCGGGAGTGAGGCCCCACAGGCCGAGGTATCGATCGAACATCACGCGATGCTACAGCCGAACCGGATTGCTTGCAGAGCGGTTCGCCCGACGTGTGCGTCAAGCAGTCGCAGATACGACGTGATCGGCCCCAGCGCACTTTCCTAAATAAAATTTAGCCAGCCAAACTTTGGCTAAAGAATGTTCCGGTTTCGCGCCATCCCTTCGACAATGCGCGCCTTTCGTGACCAGTCGGTGCCTCTCGCGCACCGGCCGTCGCAGCATCGAAGAAGGAGCCCGACATGACCGACCACACCGCATCCCCGCCACCACCACCCGCGCCGCCGCCACGCCGCCGCCGCGTGTGGCGCACGCTCGCGGGCGCGCTGCTCGGCCTGACGGTCGCATGCGCGGGCATCGGCGCATGGACGATCCAGCGCATCTGGACGCAGTTGCCGTCCGTCGAGCACCTCGCCGTCTATCGTCCCGCGCTGCCGCTGCGGATCTTCTCGCGCGACGGCGACCTGCTGGCCGAATACGGCGTCGAGCGGCGCGAGTTCGTGCCGCTCGAACGCATCCCGCCGCTGATGCGGCAGGCGCTGCTCGCGGCCGAGGACGCGAAGTTCTATCAGCACGGCGCAGTCGATTTCAACGGCCTCGCGCGCGCGACGTTCGCGAACGTCGTGACGGGGCAGCCGGGGCAGGGCGGCAGCACGATCACGATGCAGGTGGCGCGCAACTTCTACCTCACGCGCGACAAGGTGCTGAGCCGCAAGCTCGCCGAGATCCTGATGGCGACCAAGCTCGAACGCGAGTACAGCAAGGACAAGCTGCTCGAGCTGTACATGAACGAGATCTATCTGGGCGAGCGCGCGTACGGCTTTGCGGCGGCCGCGAACGTGTATTTCGGCAAGCCGCTCGACGCGCTGAGCGCCGGCGAGGCGGCCGTGCTCGCGGGGCTGCCGAAGGCGCCGTCGGCGTTCAACCCGGTCGTCAATCCAGCACGCGCGACCGCGCGACGCAACTACGTGCTCGGCCGGATGCATGCGCTCGGCCAGCTCGACGACGCGACGTACCGCGCGGCCGTCGACGCGCCGATCGCGCTCGCGACCACGCCGCCGCCCGGGATCATCGCGGCGCCGTACGTTGCCGAGCGCGCACGCCGGATGATGGTGGAGCGTTTTCACGACGACGCCTACACGCTGGGCCTCGACGTGACGACGACGATTTCGATGCGCGACCAGCGCGCGGCCGAATCGTCGCTTGCACGTACGCTGAGCCGTCAGCCGCGCGCGAAGCGCGATGCGCGCAACGGGCTGGAAGGCGCACTGATATCGCTCGACGCGGCAACCGGCGACATGCTCGCGCTCGTCGGCGGCGCGGATTTCAACCGTAACGTGTTCGACCATGCGCTGCAGGCGTATCGCCAGCCGGGATCGAGCTTCAAGCCGTTCGTCTATTCGGCGGCGCTGGAAAAGGGCTACTTCCCGGGCGTGCTCGTCGACGATACGCAGCGCACGCTCACGCATGAGGAAACCGGCGCGCGGCCGTGGCGCCCGCGCAATTTCGCCAACAACTACGAGGGCTTCATCCCGGTGCGGCGCGGGCTCATGCGCTCGAAGAACCTCGTCGCGGTCAGCCTGATGCAGGCCACCGACGCGCGCTACGTGCAGCAGCACGCGGTGCACTTCGGTTTCGATGCGCAGCGCAATCCGGCGTCGCTGCCGCTCGCGCTCGGCGCGGGCGCCGTGACGCCGCTCGAACTGGCGAGCGCGTACAGCGTGTTCGCGAACGGCGGCACGCGGATGGAGCCGCGCCTGATCCTGTCGGTGAAGCAGCGTCACGGCGGCGCGATATACGAAGCGACGGCGCCGGCCGGCGAGCGCGTCGTGTCGGCGCGCAACGCGTTCGTGATGGACAGCATGCTGCGCGACGTCGTGAAGTCGGGCACCGCGCGCGGCGCGCTCGCGCTGCGCCGCGACGACGCGGCCGGCAAGACGGGCACGTCGAACGGGTCGAAGGACGTCTGGTTCGCCGGCTACTCGTCGGGCATCGTCGCGGTCGCGTGGCTCGGCTACGACACGCCGCGCCCGATGGGGCGTGCGACCGGCGCGTCGCTGGCGCTGCCGGTCTGGCTCGACTACATGAAGACGGCCGTCGACGGGCGTACGCCGGTCGAGGCAACGCCGCCGCAGGATGTCGCGCTCGTCGACGGCGACTTCGTGTATGTCGAATACACACGCGGCACGTGCACGGCCGACGTGCCGTCGTACATCCGCAGCCGCTTCGCGTGCGGCGGGGCCGCGGCGGTTGCCGGTGCGTCGGACGCGCCGGTCAACAACGGCAAGCCCGCCGAGCCGATGCCCGCCGCGGTCGATGCGGCCGAGCGCGAACGCGTGCTCGACCTGTTCCGGACGGAAGACTGACGCACGCCATGCATACGCTTTATCTGATTGCAATCGTCGCGGAAGCGATGTCGGGGGCGCTGATGGGCATGCGCCGCGGGATGGACCGCTTCGGGCTCGCGCTCGTCGGTGCGGTGACGGCGCTCGGCGGCGGCACCGTGCGCGACGTGCTGCTCGGCCACTATCCGCTCGGCTGGATCGCGCATCCGGAATACCTGGTGATCACGCTCGTCGCGGCGACCGTCGCGTCGTGGGTCGCGCGGCATGTCACGCGAATGAAGACGCTGTTCGTCACCGTCGACGCGATCGGCCTCGCGGCGTTCACGATCATTGGTTGCGACATCGGCGCATCGACGGGCGCGGTGCCTATCATCGTCGTGCTGGCTGGTGCGATCACCGGTGTCTGCGGCGGGATGCTGCGCGACCTGCTGTGCAACGAGATGCCGCTGATCTTGCGCGAGGAGCTGTATGCGAGCGTCGCCTTTGTTACGGGCGCGCTCTATGTCGGGATGCAGTACCTTGGCATCGATGCGGGCTTCGCGACGGTCGTCGCGCTGGCGGCCGGGTTCTCGATGCGGATGCTCGCCGTGCGGCTCGGGTGGAAGATGCGGACGTTTGGCGCGGCGGATCTCGAGCATTGAGCGGGAAGGCATGCTGCCCGGGCGGCGCGTGAGGGTGCGAGCGGTGTTGGCCCGGGCGTTCGGGTGAGCGCCCGGGCCGGACCGAACGTCAGTCGACCTGCATCACCTGGAAGACGTTGCCTTCGGGATCGATGCCGTCGTACATCGTGTACGCGAACCCGTCATAGCGCTTGAGATCGCGCACAGTCACGCCGTCGCCGGCCAGCCGGCCGCGATGCGCGCCGATATCCTGGCCAATCGAGAACACGAATTTCACGTGGCTGGTATCCGCGCGCGCTTCCGCATCAGCGGGCACCGCGTGGCGGAACGCCGGACCGGCGAGATGCAGTGCGAGCTCGATCGCGCCTGCGCCGAGTACGACCCACTCGTTTTCGATTTCCTCGACGACGGGCAGGTCGAAATACCGTTGGTAGAACGTCTTTAGCAACGCGACGTCCTGGACGTACAGGATGATGCGGGTCATCGGAAGCGGCACGTGAGTCTCCTGGAAGGGGATGCGCGAAGCGTGAATGATGCGTTGTATATGTTGTTGCTATCGATCATGCATGACATCGCGCGGCGCAATGCTCGCGCGACAAGTGACACGCGCCCGCGCTATGCGGGCACCATCACCGGCGGCGCACCGTCGCCGGTTTCCACCATCTTCACCGCGAATCCGTAGCACTGCGCGATATGCGCCGGAGTCATCACGTCGCGCGGTGTGCCGTGCGCGACGATCGTACCGTCGGCGAGCATCGCGATCGTATCGGCGTGCCGCGCGGCGAGGTTTGGATCGTGCACGATCGCGAGCACGCCGAGTTGCCATTCGCGTGCGACCGCGTGCACGGTTTCGAGCAGGCGATGCTGGTGCGCGAGATCGAGCGCGGCGGTCGGCTCGTCGAGCAGCAGGTAGCGCGGGCCGCTTTCCGTCGCTTCGTCATCCGGCCACAGCTGCGCAAGCACACGGGCGAACTGCACGCGTGCGAGTTCGCCGCCCGACAGCGTCGTGACGTCGCGGCCGACGAGCGCATCGGCACCCGCGCGTTCGAGCGCGCACCACGCGATATCTCGGTCGCGGTGCGACGTCGCGCCGCTGCGCCGTGCATGCGGATAACGGCCGAGCAGCACGATTTCGTCGACGCTGAACGGGAATGCCGGCTGCGCGGCTTGCGGCAGCACGGCGCGCAGGCACGCAAGTCGCGGCGCGTCGATACGCGCGAGCGGTTCGCCGTTCAGCGTGATGTCGCCGGTCACGCGTACGCCGTTCGGCGCGACGCCGCCGGTGAGTTCGCCGGCGAAGGTCTTCAGCAGCGTGCTCTTGCCCGCGCCGTTGCGGCCGAGCAGCGCAGTCACGCGACCGGGTTCGATCGACAGCGACAGGTTGCGCAGGATCGCATGGTGTCGACGGGCGACGTCGAGATGATGGGCGGTCAGCATGATCGTCGTGAAGAAAGGGTTAGCCGCCGAGCGCGCCGCGGCTCTTCCACAGCAGCGCGAGAAAGAACGGTGCGCCGAGCAGCGCGGTCAGCACGCCGAGCGGAATTTCCGCGGGCGCGGCAACCGTGCGTGCGGCGAGATCGGCGGCGAGCGTCAGCAGCGCGCCGAGCAGCGCGGCGCCGGGCAGCACGACGCGCTGGTCGGGGCCGCACGCGAGC
>NZ_JAAGPE010000035.1:0-51499 GCF_017104605.1 Burkholderia sp. Ac-20384
CCATGCGCGCTGGTTCGCGTCGCACGGGCATCCGGTCGTCGCACTCGACCGCGACCCGGCCGCACTGGCCACATTGCGGGCGATGCCGGGCGTCGATGCCCGCACCGCCGATCTCGAAGGCGCGCCGTGGCCGCTGCCGGCCGGCGAGCGGTTCTCGGCCGTGATCGTCACGAATTACCTGCATCGTCCGCTCTGGCCCCATCTGCTCGATGCGGTGGCGCCGGGTGGCGTGCTCATCTACGAAACCTTCGCGCAAGGAAACGAAACGGTCGGGAAACCGTCCAACCCCGCGTTCCTGCTCGCCCCGGGCGAGCTGCTGGACGCCGTGCACGGCCGCCTGCGGGTGGTCGCGTACGAGGACGGGTTCGTCGCCGCGCCGCGCGAGGCGTTCGTCCAGCGTCTCTGCGCAGTGCGCGAGGGCGCGACCCCGAAGGCGGGGGCGGGAATTCCACGTTACGAACTGCCCGGCTAATCCGCTACAATCTCAACGTTTACCGGTACATACTCTCAATCGCGTTTCATGGCTAACGGCACCCAAGACGGCATTCAAATCCGCGGCAGCATCCCCGCGATCGTCACCCCGATGCTCGAAGACGGCAGTCTCGACCTGCCGGCGTTTCGCAAACTGATCGACTGGCATATCGCGGAAGGCACCGATGCGCTCGTCGTGGTCGGTACGAGCGGCGAGTCGGCAACGCTCAACGTCGAAGAGCACATCCTGATGATCCGCACGGCGGTCGAGCATGCGGCGAAACGCATCCCGATCATCGCGGGCGCGGGCGGCAACTCGACCGCCGAGGCGATCGAGCTGACGAAGCACGCGAAGGCTGTCGGCGCGGACGCGACGCTGCAGGTCGTGCCGTACTACAACAAGCCGACGCAGGAAGGCATGTACCGTCACTTCAAGACGATCGCCGAAGCGGTCGATCTTCCGGTGATCCTGTACAACGTGCCGGGCCGCACGGTCGCCGACATGGCGAACGAGACGACGCTGCGCCTCGCGGAAGTCCCGGGCATCATCGGCGTGAAGGAAGCGACCGGCAACATCGATCGCGCCGCGCACCTGATCAAGGCCGCGCCGAAGCATTTCGCGATCTACAGCGGCGACGATCCGACCGCGATCGCGCTGATGCTGCTTGGCGGCCACGGCAACATCTCGGTGACGGCGAACGTTGCACCGCGTGCGATGAGCGATCTGTGCCGCGCGGCGCTGGCCGGCGACGTACAGACGGCTCGCGCGCTGCACATGAAGCTGCTGTCGCTGCACAAGAACCTGTTCATCGAGGCGAACCCGATTCCGGTGAAGTGGGCGCTGCAGGCGATGGGCAAGATGCAGGGCGGCATCCGGCTGCCGCTCACGGCGCTCGACGAGCGCTGCCACGAAGCCGTGCGTTCGGCCCTCGTCGAGGCCGGCGTCCTCGCCTGATGCCGAGGCGGCCGCGTCCTGCGGCCGCCGGCTCGAACCCTGATCAACCCGCACCGGCCGGCTCCGTCCGGCGCCGCTCCTGACGAGCGTTCAAGCAAGACGAAGGATTTCATGAAACGTTTCGCCTTTTCTTCTCGCGCCCTCCAGATGTCGGTGGTGGCGCTGGCGCTGGGCGCGCTCGCCGGCTGCGATACGCTGAACGACTACCTGGCCCCTGACCGGGTCAACTACAAGAACACCGGTTCGGCGCCGCCGCTCGCCGTGCCGAGCGACCTGAAGCCGGTGCCGACGACGCAGCAGTTCGTTGCGCCGCCGAGCAACGCGGGCCTCGGCACGCTGCCCCCGCGGGTCACGACGCAGGCCGGCAACGCGACCGACGGCATCCCGAGCGCGCAGGATCCGCTGGGCATGCACATCGAGCGCGACGGCGACCGCCGCTGGCTCGTCGTCGATGGCCGGACGCCCGAGCAGCTGTGGCCGATCCTGAAGGAGTTCTGGCAGGAGAACGGCTTCTCGCTGAAGACCGACGCGCCGTCGACGGGCATCATGGCTACCGACTGGGCTGAAAACCGCGCGAACATCCCCGATGACTGGTTCCGCCGCACGATCGGCAAGGTCATCGATTTCGCGTACTCGTCCGGCACGCGCGACCGCTTCCGTACGCTCGTGAACCGCACGTCGGACGGCAACACCGACATCTCGATCACGCACAGCGCGATGGAAGAAATGATGGTCGGCCCGCAGGGCGGCACGTCGTCGCGCTGGGAGGAGCGTCCGCGCAACCCGGTGCTCGAAGCCGTATTCCTGTCGAAGCTGATGCAGAAATTCGGCCTGACCGATGCGCAGGCGAAGCAGCTGCTGACCGATGCGCATCCCGCGACGGCGCCGACACAGGTCAGCGACACGAGCGGCGGCGGGGCGACGCTGCAACTGGCCGAGTCGTTCGACCGCGCATGGCTGCGTGTGGGCCTGGCGCTCGACCGCACCAACTTCGCGGTCGACAATCGCGATCGCGAGAAGGGTGTGTACACCGTGCGCTATGCGAACACGATGGAAGAGCTCAAGCGCGACGGCCTGTTCGGCAAGCTGTTCTACGGTGGCCCGTCGGCTGCGAAGCCGGGCAAGGAATTCCTGGTCAACGTGCGCGCACAGGGCAACGGCAGCACGCAGGTTGCGGTGGTCGGCGCAAACGGCCAGGTCGACAACTCGTCGGACGCGCAGCGGATTATTTCGCTGCTCCACGCGCAGCTGAACTGAGCGCGTGCGATTCTCCAGCCTCGGAAGCGGCAGCGAAGGCAACGCGCTGGTCGTCGAGGCCTCGAGCGGCACGACAACCACCCGCGTGCTGCTCGACTGCGGTTTTTCTGCCAAGGAGGTCGAGCGCCGGCTCGGCCGACTGAATCTCTGCATCGGCGATCTCGATGCGATTCTCATTACCCACGAACACAGCGACCACGTCGGCAGTGCGCTGACGCTCGCTCGTCGCGGATCGCTGCCGCTCTACATGAGTTGGGGCACCGCACGCGCGGTCGGCGCGGACGAGGCCGATGTCGATCTCCACGTGCTGTGGGGCGACGAGACGGCCGCGATACGCGATCTGGCCGTGATGCCCTATACGGTTCCTCACGACGCGCGTGAGCCGCTCCAGTTCGTCTTTATGGACGGCGCCAGCCGGCTCGGCGTGCTGACGGACGTCGGGATGGCCACGCCGCACATCACGGCCGTCCTGAGCGGCTGTGACGCGCTGGTGCTCGAATCCAACCACGACACCGCGATGCTGGCCTCGAGCCGCTATCCGCAGTCGCTGAAGGCGCGTATCGGCGGCAACCACGGCCACCTGAGCAATGACGCCGCGGCGGACATCCTCGCGTCGCTCGAGCGCAGCCGCCTCAAGCACCTGGTCGCGGCGCACCTGAGCCAGCAGAACAACCTGCCGGAACTGGTCCGCCAGGCGTTTGGCGGCGTACTGGGGACGAGCGGGGACGAAGTGGTCGTGGCCACGCAGGAAGCGGGCTTCGACTGGCTGGCGCTCGGATAGCGGGGCAGGGCCGCTGCGGCGGCCCGGAGCGACTGCCGTGCGACAGACGCGGAAACGACAGACGTAAAAAAACCGGCCCTCGGGCCGGTTTTTTTTCAGCTGACGCTGAGGCTTACTGGCTTGCGCCCGAAGCCGGAGCAGCCGTCGCTGCCGAAGCAGCCGACGCCACTGCAGCAGCAGCGTCGCTCGCAGCAGCCGTTGCCGACGAAGCAGCAGCCGAAGCGTCGCTCGCAGCACCAGCAACTGCCGAAGCAGCCGTCGATGCAGCAGCAGCCGCGTCGCTTGCAGCCGACGAAGCAGCTTGATCAGCGCTCTTGTTGCAAGCAGCCAGTGCAACAGCAGCCAACAGGGAAGCTACGAGGAGGGATTTCTTCATGATCACGTCCTTTTATGGTTAAAGGTAAGCAACAGCGCGAAACAATACCGGTAATGTGCTCCAACACCGACCTGGGCCGCTGGTGGAGATGCACTTCTAGAGCGTGAATCTTCCCTACGGCTTGGGCGGAAATTATATGCACTTTCCTATCGACCGTCGACAAATGCGGGGTCAATACGTTGTCTTTCCCATACAGAATTTGATCCGTACGGGCATACGGGGCGACTCACACTAATTCCGGTTTCCGACCCGTATCCAGCCCGCACGATACCACTCGTGCAATAAGGCTGTCATTGAGGGAACCCGGGATAGTGTTACAAACCGTTTCGCCTCCATCTGGCGTTGATTGGCCAGTTCGGGCAGCCATTCGCTGGCCTGCTCGAGCGGTCCTTCTTCACCATTAATGAAGTACGAGCGCGCGTTATACATCAATGCGGCCCTTCTGTCGAGACACACGCCACGACGTGACGCTTGCGTGATGAACGCGGACTCGGACAGCGGACGGGCGGGCGGGTCGAAAACGACGTTCGGTTTGGGCTCGCTCAGGTAGCAGCCGAGGAATTCGGCGACGTCCCGCTTGCGCCAGCGGATCGCGTCCACGATCTCGGCAACCCGCTCGACCATCGCCGGGGGCAGTTGGGCGGGCGTGTCGACGGCCGGCTGCTTCGGATCGCGGTAAAGGTCGTCGCCGCCACTGTCGCGCAGGCCGCCACGCTCCGCGAGATAGTACAGGAACTGGGCGCCCAGCTCGCCGGCGGACGGGGCCCGGAAGCCGATCGAGCAGGTCATGCATTCGCCTTCGGCGACGCCGTCGTGCGCGATGTGCGGCGGCAGGTAGAGCATGTCGCCGGGTTCCAGCACCCATTCGTCGCTCGGCTCGAAGTTTTCGAGGATCTTCAGCGGCACGTCCGGCTGCAGCGACAGGTCCTTCTGCGCACCGACGCGCCAGCGGCGCCGGCCTTCGACCTGCAGCAGGAATACGTCGTATGAGTCGAAGTGCGCGCCGACGCCGCCGCCGTCCGTCGCATAGGAGATCATCAGGTCGTCCAGACGCGCGTCGGGGATGAAGCGGAAGCGGTCGAGCAGGGCGCGCGCGGCATCGACATGCAGGTCGAGCCCCTGCACGAGCAGGGTCCAGGCCTTGCGCGTGACGGCCGGCAGCGAGCCGGGCTCGAACGGGCCGTGCTCAAGTTGCCACTTGTTACGAAAATGGGTGATCAGTCGCGATTCCGCGTCATAGTCCGCTGCGAGCTCGAACAGCGCGTCGCGCGAGACGGGTGACGCGACGCCGGGGATCGCCTGGCGGATCAGGAGCGGCTTCTTCTGCCAGTAGCCGCGCATGAATTGCGCCGGCGTAAGACCGCCGAGCAGCGGTGTGGGAAGATCGGAAGGCGGCGCGCCGAACGGGGCGGCAGCGGCATCCCGCGGTTCGGCTTGAGACCGGTTGCGCATCGTATAATGAGACTTGTATTTGGGAGAATTGGATGAAAATCGCAAAAAACACTGTCGTGTCGGTCACTTACAAGCTGTCGGATGCACAGGGCAATCTGATCGAGGAAAGCGACGAGCCGATGGTTTATCTGCACGGCGGCTATGATGGCACGTTCCCCAAGATCGAGGAACAACTCGACGGCCATGAGCCGGGCTACGAGGCGGAGGTTCAGCTTGAACCGCAGGACGCGTTCGGCGACTACGATCCCGAACTCGTGAAGATCGAGCCGCGCGATCGTTTTCCCGAGCCGCTCGAAGTGGGCATGCAGTTCGAAGGCACGCCGGAAGATGGTGACGAGGAAGTCGATTCGCTGATCTACACGGTCACCGACATCGCCGAAGACAAGGTCGTGCTCGACGGCAATCACCCGCTGGCAGGCATGGCACTGCGTTTCGCGCTCACCGTGAAGGACGTTCGCGAAGCCACCGAAGACGAAATCGAGCATGAGCACGCGCATGGCGCGGAAGGGCTCGAGATCGTCGACGAGGACGAAGACGAAGACGGCGAAGCGCCGTCAGGGCGTACCCTGCACTGAGCTCGCAGGCAGGCCGGGTGCCGGCCCCGACGCAGGGGCGGGCACCGGCCACGACGCGCCGCCCGGTGCGGCGCTGTCACCCTGCAATGGCGGCGCGACCGACGACGAGTCGGGCAGCGCCGGCAACGCAGGGATTTCCGGCATCTGTGGCAGCGGCACATCGTCACGCGGCACGAGCGGCAGCGCGGGCGGTACGGGCAGGTTCTTCGGCACCTCCTGCAGGCTCACGTTGAAGATCGTTTGCCGAGCCGGCGACACGCTCACCTTGACCCACTGATTCGTCGGATGGCGCGGTCCGATCGCGACGCGCGTCACGTTTCCTACCAGTTCACCGTCGTCTGCTCGCAGCGGGCGGTCGATCAGAAAGCCGCTCGCAAGTGGTTCGCCGCTCGCGTGCATCACGAGTATCGGGCCGCGGAATGTCGCCGCCGCCTTCACCAGCGTTCGTTTCAACTCACGGAAGCCGTCGCGCACGCGCGGCCGGTTGAAACGCAGCCATGCGAAGCGTTCCGCACGTTCATAGCGTTCGAACTGCGGATCGCCTTCGAACATCACCACCATCGCGCGTGCCTCGCGCCGCTTCGCATATTCGGCTGCGTGGTCGATCCAGAAACCGTTCGCGATGATGCGGTCCTCGAATTCGCCGTTGCGGCCGCCGGCCGTCAGGTAGTGGTTGTTCGGCGCCGGCGCGTTGAGCGCGACGTAGACGATGTCGTCGCGCATCCAGCGGGCGTTTTCCCGATAGGGCCGGAACCGTGCGACTTCGCTTTCCCGCGTGATCTGCAGCGCGCCGGGGTCGGGCAGTGCCGAATCGGCGAGCAGCGTCTGCCGCAGGAAGTCGAGCCGCTCGACCGGATCGTAGCCGCCGCCGGCCGCGGTGTTGCACGTGACCCAGTCGTCGTGACCGGGAATGAATACGAGCGGCACGCGTGCCGCATCCAGGATCGCGCCGCGTTGCGAATACAGCGCATCGCGGCACGCTTCCTTCGAACCCTTGAGATCGCCCGCATAGACGACGAACGCGAGGTTGCGCTCGCGCGCGATCGCATCGAGCAGCCGCTGGGCGGCCGGTTCGTCAGCAGGGGCGTTGATCACACCCGACACGACCGCGAACGAGTAGGGCGTGGTGCTGCGCTTCGGCGGCGCGGCCAGCGCGGCAGCCTGCGCGAGCGCCAGCACGGCCGCGACGAGCGCGGCGGCCGTGCGAGCCGGCAGGCGGCGCGGGATGCGCTTACGCGTGCCCGTCGGCATCGTGCGACCGGACCAGCGTGCGCAGTTCGTACAGCAGGTCGAGCGCTTCGCGCGGCTTGAGATCGTCGGGATCGATGTCGCGCAGTTTTTCGAGCGCCGGATGCGGTGTGTCGGGCAGCGCCGGCGCGTCCGCGCATTCGAGATCGTCGGCGGCCACCGGCGGCGCGCTGAACAGGTCGAGTTGCGGCGTATGCTGCGACGCCGACTGCTGTTCGAGATACGCGAGGTGCTTGCGTGCGGCGCGGATCACGGGCGCCGGAACGCCTGCGAGCTGCGCGACCTGCAGGCCGTAGCTCTGGTTGGCCGGGCCCTCGTTGACCGCGTGCAGGAACACGATGCCGTGGCCGTGCTCGACGGCCGACAGGTGGACGTTGGCCGCTTGCGGGAATTCGGCCGGCAGTTGCGTCAACTCGAAGTAGTGCGTCGCGAACAGCGTGTAGCACGCGTTGTGCGCCAGCAGGTGGCGCGCGATGGCCCATGCGAGCGCGAGGCCGTCGAACGTCGACGTGCCGCGGCCGATCTCGTCCATCAGCACGAGGCTTTGCGGCGTTGCGTCGTTGAGGATCGCCGCAGCTTCGGTCATTTCGACCATGAACGTCGAGCGGCCGCCCGCGAGATCGTCCGCTGCGCCGATACGCGTGAAGATCCGGTCGATCGGGCCGAAGCATGCCGACTTGGCCGGCACGTAGCTGCCCACGTAAGCCATCAGCGCGATCAGCGCGGTCTGCCGCATGAACGTCGACTTACCGCCCATGTTCGGGCCGGTGATCAGCAGCAGCTTGCGCTCGGTGCCGAAGCGGCAGTCGTTCGCGATGAACTGTTCGACCTGCGCTTCGACGACCGGGTGGCGGCCCTGTTCGATTTCGATGCCGATTTCGTCGGTGAAGGTCGGCGCGACCCAGTCGAGCGCGCGGGCGCGTTCGGCGAATGCGGCGAGCAGGTCGAGTTCGGCGAGCGCCGACGCGACGCGCTGGCACTCGGGGATGAACGGCAGCAGCGCCTGCAGCACCGCGTCGTACAGCGCGCGCTCGCGCGCCAGTGCGCGTTCCTGCGCGGACAGCGCCTTGTCCTCGAAGGTCTTCAGTTCGGGGGTGATGTAGCGCTCGGCATTCTTCAGCGTCTGGCGCCGGCGGTAATCGTCGGGCACCTTGTCGGTCTGGCCGCGCGTGACTTCGATGTAGAAGCCGTGCACCTTGTTGTATTCGACGCGCAGGTTCGCGATGCCGGTGCGTGTGCGCTCGCGCGCTTCGAGATCGATCAGGAACTGCCCGCAGTTCTCCGAGATGTCGCGCAGTTCGTCGAGCTCGGCGTCGTAGCCGCGCGCGATGACACCACCGTCGCGCACCATCGCGGCCGGCTCGGACGCAATCGCGCTCGTCAGCAGGTCGAGACATTCGGCGGGCGGTGCGAGTGCTGCGTCGACGCGGGTGAGTGAGTCCGCGTTCGCGACGATCGCGCTGATGCGCTCGCGCAGCGCCGGCAGCGCGGCGAACGTGTCGCGCAGGCTCGACAGGTCGCGCGGGCGTGCGGACAGCAGCGCGAGACGCCCGGTGATCCGTTCGACGTCGGCGATCTGGCGCAGCGCGCTGCGTAGCGCATCGAGGCTGGCATTTGCCGGTGCATCGAGCAGTGCGCCGATTGCCTGCTGGCGCGACTGCGCAGCGACCGACGCACGCGGCGGGTGATGCAGCCAGTGACGCAGCAGGCGGCTGCCCATCGTCGTGCAGCAGGTGTCGAGCAGCGAATACAGGGTCGGCGATTCGGTGCCGCGCAACGTCTCGGTCAGTTCGAGGTTGCGGCGCGTGGCCGGATCGAGCCCGATGTACTCGGTTTCGTTCTCGACCTTCAGGCTGCGTACGTGCCGCAGTTGCTGGCCTTGCGTAGCGGCCGCATAGAGCAGCAGCGCGCCGGCCGCACCGCATGCGCTCGTCAGAGAATGCGCACCGAAACCGTCGAGGCTCGCGACATCGAGCTGGTCGCACAGACGCTGCGTGCCCGACGCGATGTCGAAGTGCCATGCCGGCACGCGCTTGCTTGCGCCCGCGCCGGCCGGCACGGCATCGGTCGCGCCGTCCGGCGTCAGGATCTCGGCCGGCCGGATGCGTTCGAGCGCGGCAGCGAGCTGGTCGGGTTCGATTTCGGCGAGCCGCAGCGCGCCGCTCGCGAGGTTCAGCCACGCAAGGCCGATATTCACCGCTACGCCGCGCTTGTTGTGACCCGTGCACATCGCGAGCAGGTAGACGTCGTTCTTGTCGGACAGCAGCGCGGCATCGGTCAGCGTACCGGGCGTGACGACACGCACGACCTTGCGCTCGACGGGGCCCTTCGACGTGGCGGGATCGCCAATCTGCTCGCAGATCGCGACCGATTCGCCCATCTTCACGAGCTTCGCAAGATACTGCTCGACCGCGTGATGCGGTACGCCGGCCATCTTGATCGGCGTGCCGGCCGATGCGCCGCGTTGCGTGAGGGTCAGGTCGAGCAGGCGTGCGGCTTTCGCCGCGTCTTCGAAGAACAGCTCGTAGAAGTCGCCCATCCGGTAGAAGACAAGCGTGTCGGGATGGTCGGCCTTGATGCGCAGGTACTGCTGCATCATGGGGGTGTGGTTGCTAAAAGCAGCTTCTGTAAGCTGCTGTTTTTGCTTCGTATTTTCCTGCACGTCCTTATCCATCAAGGCTTTCCGTCAGTTTCGGGGGCTTCGCAATTGAATTTCCCCGTGTCGCGACATCTTGCTAAATTTCCATCGTCAGCGTAGCTTTTCGCCTTTCACGAAACCTACGCCTACGCCGGTGCTGTTCGGTGTATGGCGGAAACCTACGCCGAGATTTGAATGCGATTTGACGCACGCACGGCAAAGCAACTTTTGCCCGGTGCACACTTAAACATCGACGGTTGTCCTGGTCTCCGGCTTGAGGCAACAACGTCGCGTCGTAGCTGGATTTACAGGTACAAGTCGCCTGTCGACGGGCGCATGCGGCAAATCAAAATCGGCGAATGGCCCGTGCTGTCGATCGCGGCTGCGGCCGTTGAATGGGAGCGCTTGAGGGACCAGCGCAACGCGGGCAACGACCCGGCGCTTTCGAAGCGGCAAGCACTCGGCTCTGTCGCCGTAATGGTACAGCAAGGGGAATTGCCGACAGTGGGCGAAGTGTGCGCGGCTTACCTGAAAGGGCACGTCGAGCACAATCGCAAACAGAAGGGGGCCGCCGAGGTTGCCCGGATGTTCCGGACCATGATTGGCGATCTCGCTGAATTGCCGGCCGCTGAACTGACGCGCGAGCGCGCGTTCACGAAAATCGATTCATTTCGTCACATCCCCGTGCAAGCGTCGAAGCTGCGGCTTGAGTTGGGGGCTGCGTGGGACTATGCGCTCGACGCCGGCAAATTGCCCGAGTCCGCGCCTAATTGGTGGCGTCAGATCATGCGTGGTCGCTTGCGCAGCAATGGGAAACGCATACAAGGCCAGCCGACCGGAACCGTGAAGCGGTTTCTTAGCGACGCTGAAGCAGGCGCGGTGATTAACTGGTTGCCAAACTTCAGTCGCAACGTCGAGGACGCTCTGACTCTGTATCTATGGACGGCAACGCGTGGCGCTGAGATTGGCGCGATGGAAGGGCGGGAGATTGCAGAAGAGCCGGACGGGCTTTGGTGGACGGTACCGAAGGCCAAGACGAAAAACGCTCGCCACGATAACGCTGCCGACTTGCGGGTGCCGTTAATTGGTCGCGCGGAAGCAATTGTTCGTCGGCGACTCGAGCGTTACGGAAAGGGGTGGTTGTTCCCATCTGAGAAGGGCGGTCCGATGCAACAGAAGGTGTTCGGCCAAGCCGTTCACTTCCATATGCCCTACAGTGAAACGCGTCCGGAGCAGGTCCGGACGCGCCTCGCAGTTACCCATTGGGCACCTCACGACCTGCGCCGAACGGCTCGGACCATGCTGGCTGCGCTCGGGTGCCCGTACGAGATCGGTGAGGCGATCATCGGGCATATGCTGCCGGGAGTCGGTGGTGTCTACAATCGTCACGACTATGACGCCGAGCGCCGGCAGTGGTTGTCGAAATTGGATGCGAAGCTGGAGGCAGTTAGTCGGGTGCATGGGCGATAGCCTTCTTGCGGCCGGTTCCACAATTCGGCGGGGGCAGAAACTCGGACGGTGTTCGTGCCTCTGCCCACTCCTCAATTTCTCGCGTGAGCCATCCGACGCGTCGGCCCGACAACGCACGCGGCTTCGGAAACTCTTCTTGGCGGACGAGCTTGTGAATGACGGCCGGCGATAGGGAGATCGCTGCGGAGACCGATTCGATATCGAGGTAGATCGGTTTCATTGCAACGGTCATGCGGATACTCCTTTGTTCGTCGTCACTTCATCGATTGCGCCGGGCAGTGCGCGAGCGAGCTGCATCAAGCCGGTTTCAAGTGTGATTCCCGCAGTTGCTGCCCAGGTGCGCGCGTCCTGAGCGGCTTTGTGGCGTGCGAATGCCCCGAACTCGTCGGCTATCAGATCCAGCAGCTCGACGTCGGCCGCGTGCGAGATCTCGATGACCAGTGTGCGGATCTCGGTGCGAATGGCGTCGAGGCGCGTGAGCCTGCCTTGGCGGGCATCCGCCAAGGCTTCGTTCGTCTGGATAGGTTTGCGCCGCGCGAGCGGCGCTTCGTTGTTCTGGATCGTTGTTGCGGGCGTCAGCCCGCCGCTGTTCGACTGTATCGACGCACCGTTGACGCTCGCCAGTGCGATAGCCGAGCGCTTCTTCGCGTGTTCCCGCTTTCGCGGCAGCGGACGTGGGGTAGAAAGGGCCGGACGCGGGGTCATTTAGGCGTCTCCAGTGCCATTTCCGGCGTCCAGTCGGGGTCGGGCATCGCATACAGCTTGTCGAGCCACTTACGAACGCTGTCGGTTTCCTTGGCCTTCGACATGACGGGGCTTGCCTCGATGCGACGAGTGAGGTCGCGTACAGCGCCGCGAATTGCCTGCACGCGGGTGGGATGGGTTGGCATCCCTTCGTGGTATGTGCATGGCGATGCGCCACCGGCCATCCCGATCGTGTAATCCATGCCGTAAATCCACACACCTTCCGCAATCAGCGCGACACGAATTTCCGCCGGGCATCGCCCGGTGCGCTGTTGCTTCGGCGCAGCTATTACGTCTGTCGGCGCATAGACGCCGTGTTCGTTCGCTGTGGCGATGGTGTGGGCGGTCTTGCGTGCAGGCGTTGCATCGAGCAAGTCTGCGAGCGGCGCGAGCGCGGCATGTACGGCGTCGACAGTGCCCGGAGAAAGCTTGCCGAATACGGGGTCTTGCCGCACGGCCTGAAGGGCCTGCAAAAGTTGCTTTGCCAGTTTTTCGTTGATCTTAGCGGGGGCGCTTTGGTGCGGGGCGACCCGTGCCGGTGCTGGTGTCGCGACCGTGGCATCCGCGGCCGTCGACGCTGCGGGAGGTGTGGCGTCGTTGGTGGTGGCCGCAGACGTTGTCTGATCGGCCGAAGATGTCGGTTCCGGGAGCGCGTCGAGCAGGGGCGCGGCATCGAGATACTTCTTCGTTACCTTCGTCTTGCCGGCTTCCGCCGCTTTGGAGATCCCGACGACGATGCGTTCGAGTGCCTTGTCTCCCCCGTGTTGGCGGATCTGTTCGATCGCCAGTGTGCCGGTGCATTGCCCGTCCCGTACGAGCTGATGAAGTTCAGCCGGTGCGCGTTCGAGCAGGCCGACGTCGCGGATCGTTTGGTCAGTGACATTCAAGCGCTTGCAGATCGCTGCAAGCGACATGCCGTGAATGTCGCGAAGCTCCGCAACGGAGGCGGCCAGATCAAGCGGCGACGACGGCTTGTTGTTGTTGCTGAGATAGCCGTCGATCACCATTTCGGCGCGGTTGACGTTTTTGGCGTCGCGGACGACGACCGGGATCTTGCCCAGATTCTTCCCGGTTGCGATCACGTGCCCGGCAGCGAGATAGCGGTGCTGACCCTTGTACACGTAGAGAAGATCCTTGCCGTCAACTTTCCGGGCGTAGCAATGGAGGGGGGAGCCCTTGTCGTATCCGTTCTCCCGCATCAGCGCGGCGAGGTGTGCTACCCATTCGGCATCAACCGCACGGACGTTGTCGGCCGGATCGTAGTGAAGCTGTTCGTAGGGGACCATCCACAAGTCCGCCGACGTTGCGCCGGCCGCTGCGGCTGCTGCCTTGATGTTTCCAGTCGGGATCGGTGCGGTCAGGTCGAGCTGTTGCGTGCGATCGTCCATTACGCAACCTCCCGCGTCGCTGCTGTGCGGACCTTGCCGGGCTTCTTCGCCTTGTCGATCGCCTTCGATGCCTCGATACCCGCCGCGCGCTTCGCGGCACGGAGACGCTTGATCGCGTCGGCGCAGTTGCCTTCGTCCGGGATGGAGATCTGCTTGCCGGCGATCTCGGTGCCGTCGAGGATCAAATACTCCGTATGCACGCTGTCCGCCAAGGGGCGGCGACCAACGACGTATTTGCCGACGAGGATCGGCGTTGAGGGGCGTCGAGCGTTCGGGTCATAGCGGACGATCGTGCGAAGCGAGAGGGTGTCGCGACGTTCGACGTCGACGAGGGGGAGGGTTCGGGCTTTGATTCGCGGCATGGTTGTCTCCATGACGCCGGGAGCGCATGCCCCGGCAGGGTCGGGGCGGATTAGACGGTTACGCGGTAGGCGGTCGGCGGTACGACGACCGGATCGTCTTGGAACACGTTCACTGCGACAAACAAGAGGCCGGCCACGACCGTCCAGCGGAAGATCGGCGACTTTTCAAAGGTGCTTTGGCGGGCAGGTTCGGAAGGCGTGATGCGCGGCGTTTGTTCGTCGCGGAGCCATTCGTGGCGATCGGTGGACTGATGGTCGAACATTTTCATGGGCTTCTCCGTTGTCTGCGCGAGCGGCAGTAATGGAGTCGAATGTTAGGCATTCCTTCTTCATATTGCAATAGGAATTCCTAACTCTTTTTGATGGCGCCATGTGTCCCGACGTGTCGCGGGCGAAGCGATGCTATGAATCTCCCTGAAAGGAGTTGTATTCTTCCGATCAAATACTGTATGTTTATACAGTGGTTAAGCGAAAAATTTGCCGAAGGGAGGTTGTTGCGGGGCTATGTCAACAGGGGAAATGCGCTGCAAACCGGGCGATGTGGCGATCGTCAGTCGATGCAGGAATCGGTCACGTATCGGAGTGCTGGTGCGGGTCATCGGCCCACACAGCAGTGATAGCTTCGATTGGGATGTTGAGATTCTTGGCGGCCCGATCAAGGGGCGCGGAATACGCTCAGGGCAGATCGGAACGCACCGCAGGGCCGCAGTGTTCGACTGGAACCTTACCCCTCTTGCGAGTCAGGGGCATTCAGATCGAGAAGATCACCAGACTGCTGTCCGCGCAGATCTTCAAACACCTTGAGAGTTTCCAGCAACGCGACGAATGCTGCGGACGGCAATCCCACCTTGTCTGCTTTGGCGAGCGCGTCTACTAGCGCTTGAGCATGCACGCCGAGAGTCTCCTGTCTTTGCGGTGCAGGCGCATTGGCACGCCGCACCATCTGTCCTTCGCCAGTGGCGAGCCACCACGGATCGACGCTCAGGAATTCAGCCGCGAGCAGCAAGTTCGCGCCCTCCATCTTTTTAGTTTTCCCGCTTAACCAGTCGCTGACCGAGGGCGCTCGCACTCGGCACGCTCGCGCCAGATCTGCTGCCTTTTTCTCGGGCGGCAACTTCATTGCCTGTTCCAGGCGTTCGGCTAGTGTCGTCATTAGGAAAGCCTAACTGAATGGGCATTAGGAATGCCTTGCTTTTCATGTAAGGAGCGCCTAACATGGCGGGATGAACATGCTCCTGAATCGAGACCCGTACGCGTGCGCCGTGATCGATGCATTTGGCGGTACGGCCGCAACCGCTCAACTTTGCGAAGTCCGTATGCCATCCGTATCGGAATGGCGTCGAAATGGCATTCCGCGAGCGCGTCTGTTGTTTTTGAAGCTTGCTCGCCCAGATCTGTTCGCCTCTCTGGATTCACACGATAAGTCGTTGTGACCCCCCGCCGTTGCATGACCGCAGTGGTTACGCGCCACATGAGCCGAATCTTAGTTGCGGCCCCGAGTACGCAACAGGATGAAAGTCACCGCCTACCAATCTCCCGATATGACCTGCCGATACGACAGTACCGAATGGCTGGACGTCCTCTATACGTCCGTTCGCAACACGCCCGGCGGTGTCGCCGACGCGGCGAATCACCTAACGATCCGGCGCGGCAAGAACATCACGGCGGAATCGCTTCGCCTGCGCCTGCGCGGTGTCGGCGACAGTCGCTTGTCGATGGAAATGTTCGAGCTGCTTATCGAGTGGATGCAGGAAAAGGCAGAGGGCGAGGTGTACGCGCTCGACGCGCTGCATGCGTTGAATTCGCGATTCGGTCTGGTGGCCGAACACGTCGACGACCACGCCGCTGACGACGTCGGTGAACCCGGCACGCTGCGCCTCGTATCGACGGCGCTGCACCTGCAGGCGCACGTGGGCCTCGTTGCTGACGACGTGACACGGGCACTGGCAGATCAGCGAATCGACGACCATGACGCCGAGAAGATCATCGCGACCGGCCGCAAGGGCCAGCGTCTGTTTCAGCGCTTGATCCACGCTGCTCGCAATCTTGCCGCACGTCGCCGTCGTCGTCATGGAGCGGTTTAAGTCCGGCATGGGGTGCTGTCGGCCCGAGCGTGAACAGATCGGCCTCTGTTGCTCGACTGATCAGCAATTGGCGTGTGCTGTCACGACACTCGCATCCCGCTTCGAATGTGCCCCCGCTGAAGCGGGGCGCTTGCTATCCGAACTGATCGCCACGTTCCCCGATCGCCTCGCTCCGATTCTTGCGGAAGCGAACGCAGTGGGGCGCGTGCGCTTGTTCGTCGAGCGAGCTGCGCGTCCATGCGCCGCGCTCGCAACCAAGGCGGAGCGTCACGCGTTCCGCGACCAGCTTACCGATCGTCTCTGCGCGCTGGATCTTGCCGCGTTCGACGAATCCATGTCGGCGGAATGGCGTCGACTGCGCGGCAAATAAACGGAGACCCCTGTGAACGTGAACGGAATCAGTAGTGCGTTGCGACGTGGCACATCGCAGTACAGCCGCTCGCCGAGTGGACGGCAGTCCTATGCGGCCGGGCGGGGAGCGTGGCGCAGCTTCTCTCACAAGGTCGCACGCGACCGTCGCCTCGCCGAGCTGGATGCGGCCCGACGTGCGAGCTAACAGGGCGTAGCTCAACGAATTGTGATCTGGCCGCGACATGCGGCCAAAGTGACTTTGATAGAGGAATTTTTCATATGGCGACACTGGACCAGATCATTCAGCAATTGCGCGCGGCGGGACATCCCGACTTGCCCGTCGGCCATCCGGTAGCGGACGGCAAACATCATCGGTATGGGCCGCGCAAGAAGTACTGGTATCAGCTTCGCGAGGTTGTGAGCAAGGGCGCAGTGATCGGCTACGGCGGTACGTTCGGCCACTTCGCGGGCGACGATCCCGGCACCGAGCGCTTCGAGTGGAGCGGCGCACCCATGAGCGAGGAAGTGCTCGCGGAGACGCGACGCCGGCAGGAAGCCGCCGACCGTGAGCAGGCCGAGCGTGATGCACGTCAGGCGAAACTCGCGGCGAACCGCGCGCGTGATCAGTGGAATCGTGCGGCAGAGTATGGCGAGTCCGCGTACCTGGGCCGCAAGCGCATCACGGCTGAAGGCGTGCGTTTCGACGCGGACGGGACGATCTTCGTGCCCATGTATCAGTACGGCGACGACGCTCGTCTCGTCGGCCTGCAAAAGATCACGCCGGACGGCGCGAAGCGCTTCAACAAGGGCATGGAAAAGAAGGGTGCTTCGTACCTGCTTGGCGAGGTCGGCGCAGACGACCAGATCGTGCTGGTCGCCGAAGGTTATGCGACCGCGCGTGCGATCCGCATGGCGATCGATGACGCGTTCGCCGTCGATATCTGCTTTGACGCGGGCGGCATCCTTCCGGCCGTGCGCTATCTGCGTGCGACGTACCCGGATGTGCACGTGTTGATCTGCGCCGACGACGACTGGAAGATCGAGCAGCGCATGCGTGATTGGCTCGCCGACGAATTCAATTTCCGGGGCGAACTGGCGTTTGGTGCAGACCCGGTGCGGATCGAGGCGAAGAACACGTGGTACATGGTTGCCGCGTCGCGTCGTCGTGACGACAACGGCGTGCCGTACGTTGAGGTGAGCTATGGTAACGACGTGATGCCTCTGCGTCGTAAGCGCTTCGAGAATACCGGCCTGAAACGTGCGTACGACGCGGCAGCGACGGTCGGCGACGTCAGCGTGGTCTATCCGGCGTTCGCGAATCGCGGCGAGCGCAAGCTGACCGATTTCAACGACCTGCACGTCGAAGAAGGCTTCGAAGCTGTCGAGGCGCAGGTGCAGGCGGCAATCTTGCGCGTCATCGCGCCAGCGAACGACGAGATCCGGCCGGCGACGGTCGACGTGTCGACCGTGGACGTCACGCCGTCGAAATCTGTCGCGACGTCCGCTGCCGCGAAACAACCGGAATGGGATGGCCGTGAGGCAGAGAACGGCGCACACACGTGGGAGCAGGATCTGGCGCGGTCGGACAAGGGCACGCTGCTGCCGACGCTCGGCAACGTGCACATGATCCTCTCGAATCACAAGGCATGGCAGGGCGTCATCGAGCAGGACGATTTCGGCGGCCGCGTGATGAAGCGCAAAGCGCCGCCGTTCGTACAAGGTGTGAGGGGCGAGTGGACCGACATGGACGACCAGCGCTGCGCGCTCTGGTTGTCGCAGCGATACGCCCTGTCGGTGCGTACCGATGTCGTGATGAACGCGGTCCTGCTGGTGGCAGATGCAACCCACTTTCATGACGTGCGCGAATACCTCGAAGGGCTGAAGTGGGACGGCGTGTCGCGCGTGCGATCGATGCCGTCGACATACCTGCGCGTGGCCGACAGCGACTATGTGCAACTCGCGTTCACGAAGTGGATGATCGCGGCCGTCGCGCGGGTGATGGAGCCGGGCTGCAAGGTCGACAACGTCCTGATCCTCGAAGGCAAGCAGGGGCATCGCAAATCGACGGCGCTGAAGGTGCTGGCCGGCGCTCCGTGGTTCACCGACACGCCGATCCAGATCGGCAACAAAGACACGTACGCGGTGCTGGCCGGCAAGTGGGTGATCGAGCTGGCCGAACTGGACTCGTTGAACAAGGCCGACTCGTCGGCGGTGAAGAGCTTCTTCGCGACCGCCGTCGACCGGTTCCGCAACTTCTACGGCAAGCGTGCGACCGACGTCCCGCGCCAGTGTGTGTTCGCGGGTTCCGTCAACTTCGATACGTACCTGAAGGACGAGTCGGGCAACCGGCGCTACTGGCCGTTGCGTGTCGGCGGTCTGGTCGACATTGACGGCATTGTGGCTGTTCGTGAACAGCTCTGGGCGGAAGCCGTACACCTGTATCGCTCGGGCGTCGTGTGGCACGTAGAAGAGCATGAGCGCCCGCTGTTCGAGATCGAGCAGGCGGAGCGCTACGAAGGAGACGTGTACGAAGACAAGATCGCTAAGACCCTGGAATTCGCGTCGCGCACGACGATGGAAGAGATCCTCGCGGACATTCTGAAGCTCGATACGTCGAAGTGGACATTGGCGGAACAGCGCCGTATCGGCAAGGCGTTGAAGTCGCTCGGTTGGGTGCGCAAGCGTGAGTCGACCGGATCGCGCGGTTGGTACTACGTGAAGGAAGAGCAAGAGCCGGAAGCGGAACGCGAACTGGTCGCAGCGGGTGATGACGACAGTCCGCTGTGATCGCGTGGCGCGCTGTGCTTGCACGGTTAGCGCGCCACTTGACCCGCCTTGGCGCGCTGCGGACGTCCCATGTCCCAATGTCCCAAGGCGCGGTCTCGGGCGCGGGTGCAGGGGCGCGACATGCGCGACGTGAGCGGCGCATGTCGCATGTCGCAGGCGCGCACCCCTGCAAGCCTTATCCCTTGGGACATTAGGACATTAGGACGAATAGGAGAGAGTGATGATCGATTTGAAAGAGCGGGTAGGCGTTGCTATGAGCGTTCGTGGTCAGTTCACCGACCCGATTGCCGATCCTAAAGTTACTTTGGGCGCGCTCGCCTTTGCGAACGATCTCGGTAGCTCGCTTGCCCGAATCAAGGCCGGGCCGCTGCCGACGCCTGCAATGATTCGACGTGCAACGTTGCTGTTGGCGCAGATGATCCGGACGTCGGGCCGTTTCAAGCGTGCGCGGTTCACGGGCCTTTCACGCGACGAGCGTCGCGAGCAACGTGCGGGGCATGCTGTCGAGCGATCGAAGGTCGACATCGTCGAGCGGTTCGCGCTGCGGTTGCTGGACGAGTGGGTAAACGACCAGTGTGTCGAGTGCGAGGGGCGGGGTGTCGTGCGCCGCGCGCGTCCCGTCACGACGTCGACGCATGCGTGTGATGTATGCGGTGGCAGCGGGAAGGTGTGTATATCGGAGGAGCGCATCCCGTTCTTCGAAGGGCGTAACGGGCCGCTGGTCTTTCGGGAATACGAACCATGCGACGACTGCGGCGGGATGGGGCGGATCGCCGCGTCGCCGGTTTCGGATGCGAAGGGCCGGCACATCTGCCCCGACTGTTCCGGTTCGGGTAAGCGGCAGGTCGACGACGCTGGCCGGGCGCACGCGCTCGGCGTGTCGCTCGATGAGTACCGGCGGAACTGGTCGTGGCGCTTTCACGACATGCTCGCGCTGTTGGATACGGTAGATGGATCGGTGTACGACACATTGCGTCGGCAATTGCGAGGATGAAACGTATTCCATTTCAAGAGCGGATCGCTTACACTCTGCATATCCTTTACCGCGTCACTGGATACGTGAGCGACCGCACACTCGTGTCGCATCAATCGCCCGACAGGCGTACTGAATCGCGGGAGCGCCGCGACCAACAACGATAACTGTCAGTCGGGATCTGTTGGGAGGGCGTGCGCCCTTACGAAATGAATATCGAAGCCCTGAGTGCGAAAGCCCTCAGGGCTTTTTGCTTTCGGGATAGCCCTGTTTGCGCGCCGCGTAGAATGCCCGCCATATCAACAAAAACGGGGTATTTGATGTTCCGAGGGACCATAGTGTTTGCCGCCGCAGTCTTGTGCGTTGCGTGCGGCCCGAAACCAGTCGATCCGTCGACGATGACAACCGGGCATAAGCTGGCTGAACTAGTCTTTGACAAAAGTCTGTTAGCTTCAGATCCGGATGTGGCGAACGTCGAGCGCGTTCTGCACGACGCGTCGTCGAGAATGATTGAACCGGAGAATCATTTGGCAGATGCGGCGTGGGTATTTACGAAAGAGCTGCGGAAGGACGGAATTCGTGAGTCCGGTGTGGACGCAATGGAGGCGTGCTCTCGGGTGGCCGATCGGCTGGAGGAGAAGGTCGAGTTTGCGTCGTGCGGTGCGCACTATGTTGTCACGCGGCATAGCGGTATGTCGCATACGGATGCAGTCCTGGGCTTGGTTGGATTGGCCCGCGTCGCCAAGGCGATTTCGTCCGAGAAGCAAAACTAGCGCTTCTCACGCATACGTGAATTTCAATATTGTTTGCCGGCCCTGAGCGCGAAAGCCCTCGGGGCTTTTTGCATTGGGGCGCTGAAATGCGAATCGAGTCGACGAGCGCCGGGCCGAGCGAGGTCTGGTCGACGTGGGATGAAGATCGAAGCATGGGGCGCGTCACCGCGCGGTGCTTCGTGTTTGACGATGCGATGGACCGTGTCGTGTGGGCGATGGACCGCGCAGGCGACGGCACGAGCGCCGATGTCGCGATCGGTGCGGGTCTGCCCACTTTTTGAGCAGGCGGGGACCCTACGGGCATCACCATACGCGGGGGCTCGCACCCGCGTTTTTTCTCTACTGGCGAGTTTCCATAGGGGGTCATATTCATGCCGACTCAGCAGCAAATCGCCGACCATCTCGACCTAGACCAGTCGGCCGTTTCTCGGTTCGTCGACAAGGTCCAGCTCGACTATCGCGTGGCGTCGATCGACGAGATCCGCATCGCATACATCCGGCACTTGCGCGAGGTCGCGGCCGGCCGTTCCAGTGGTACTGGCATCGATCTCGTCGCCGAACGTGCGAAGACCGAGATCGTCGATCGTGAGATCAAGCTGCTGACGCTGGCTGAGAAGAAGGGGCAGCTCGTCAACGCGGCGCAGCTCGAACAGGCGTACGGCTTGATGGTCGGCGCATTTCAAACCGAGCTGCTGTCGCTGTCCGACAAGCTGGTGCTGGAGCTGCAGACGCTATATGGCGTCGAGGTTGACGTCGAATGGTTGAACGAGCACATATATGGATGCCTTGAGCAGCTTTCTGAATACGACCCAGACAGTCCGCGCAGTGATTCGCCGGATCGCGACGATGCTGCGTCCGCCGGAGAAGATCGGGACGACGGAATGGGCACGCAAACGTCGTAGGTTGAGCGCCAAGGGATCGGCCAGTCCCGGCCGGTATAACCCGAATATCACGCCGTGGGTGTTCGGTATGCACGAAGCGCTCGACGATCCGACCGTGCAGAAGGTTGTGTGCATGAAGTCTGCGCAGGTTGCGTGGACCGATGGCGTCCTGTTGAACTACATCGGCAAGCGGATCGACGTCGACCCGTGTCCGATGATCATCATGTTCCCGAAAGAGAAGACGGCGAAGAAGTTCAACCTGGAGAAGTTCGAACCGATGGTCGAGGTGACGCCTCGCCTGTCGGCAAAACTGCCGGTTCACGCGGCCCGCGACAAAAACAACTTGTGGGATCACAAGACGTTCCCGCGCGGCTTCCTGAAGTTCATCACGTCGAACGCGCCGGACGACGTGAAGTCGACGCCGGCCCCGGTCGTCGCTGTCGAGGAGCCGGACGACGCGAACACGAACGTGCGCGAGCAGGGCGATTCGATCACGCTGCTGGAGGAGCGGAACAAGAGCTATTCGGACCGGCGGCGCAAGATGATTTTGGGCGGCACGCCGACCGTCGACGGCCTGTCGCGCATCCAGCAAGGGTACGCGGCTTCGGATCAGCGCGTGTATCTGGTGCCGTGCCCTGATTGTGATGAGGAGCATGAGCTGGCGTGGGAAAACGTCACCTGGAGCGAGGGCGCCGAAGTCGCGCATGAGGTCTACGGCCGCGCACAACCGGAGTCGGCCCGCTACACGTGCCCGCATTGCGGGTCGTTGTGGGACGACGCGACGCGCATTCGCGCTGTTCGTCGTGGTCGATGGGTTGCGACGGCACCGTTTCACGGCGTTGCCGGCTTTCGCATCAACGAGCTGGTGTCACCGTTCCCCGGCTCGAACATGGCTTCACTGGTCAAAAAGTGGCTGACGGCCGACAAGGCGCTGCGCGAGGGCGACGACACGAAGATGCGCTCGTTCGTGAACAACTCGCAGGGGCGGCCGTACAAATACAAGACCGATCTGCCCGAGCTGGACGTGCTCGCGGAGCGTGCGCTGCCATACGCGGAGCTGACGGTGCCGATCGGCGGCCTGCTGTTGACGCTTGGCGTCGACGTGCAGCACGACCGGCTCGCGATCGTAGTGCGCGCATGGGGGCGCGGGGAGGAAAGCTGGCTCGTTTTGTGGGGCGAGATTTACGGCAACGTGACGGAGCAGCAGCAAGACCCGATGACGGGCGGTGTATGGGGCGCGTTGACGATGCTGCTGTCGCACGCGTACCGGCACGAGAATGGCTGGCTGCTGCGCGTACGTGCGACGTCGATCGACTCGTCGGACGGCTCGACGTCGGACGCGGTATACAAGTATGTGCGCGCGGCGCAGCAGGCCCGTTACAACGTGATGGCCGTCAAGGGGAGTAGCAACATCGACGCGGAGATCTTCAGCGTACCGAAGGCATCGATCGACTCGAACCGCAACAACAGCAAGGCGGCGAAGTACGGGCTGAGGCCGTATATGGTCGGCGTGAGCCGTGCGAAGGATCTGATCCTTGAAAACCGGCTGAAGCTCGAAGGCGACGGGCCGGGTCGCATGCACTGGTACAGCGGCGTGCGCAGCGACTACCTGTCGCAGCTCACTGCAGAGGTGAAGGTGCCGGGTCCACGCGGCGGTAAGCGCGTGTGGAAGAAGGTCAGCCCGAGAAACGAGGCACTGGACTGCGAAGGGTACGCGTTGCACGCGGCCCGCAGTGTGAAGGCGCACCCGATGACCGAGGCGCACTGGGAGGTCGAGCAGCAGCGGGCGGCGCAGGTCTCGCTGGTCGACGCGGTTCCGGGGCTGGAGGGGTTGCCTTCGGCGCTGCCTGTAGATGTGCCGCCCGATCCGCCGGACGTGCCCGAGGTTATCGAGACTCCGCGGCCGTCGCCGCCAGTAGAAAAACCCACCGAAACCCCGCCCCCGAGCGGGGTTTCGCGCATTCAGGGGCGTCGTGTGGGGCGCTCGACGTACCTGAAGCGCCGCTAAACGAGGTAATCGCATGGCATACACAAAGCAGGATCTGGAGCGCATCCAGTCGGCAATCGCGAAGGGCGAGCTGGAAGTCCAGTATGCCGACCGGCGAGTGAAATATCGCTCGATCGGCGAGCTACGTGAAGCGCGCACCGAGATCATTCGCGACCTGAACGGTGCGGCCGGACGCTCGTCGATCGTCCGGATTCGTCACGCAGGCAGGGGGGTGCGATGAATCCGGGATTTCCGTCACTCGCGAAGCGCGGGTTCGTGGTGCCGACGCGGCTGAAAGCGGCTGCCTACGAGTCGGCGAGCACGTCCGGCGCACGGGCGAAGTCGTGGCGGGCGTCGGGCGCGGGACCGAATGCGGCGGCGGTGCAAAACCTGCCGCTGTTGCGGTCGCGCGCTCGCGATGCGATCCGAAACGATCCGTGGGCGAAAACGGCGATCGCTCGACTCGTATCGAACACGATCGGGAACGGCATCCAAGCGCATCCGCAGCACCCGATCGATGCTGTGCGCAAGATGCAAAAGCAACTTTGGGAGGATAGCTGCGAGGAGATCGACGCAGACGATCTGTTCGATATGGGGGGCGTGCAGACGCTCGCTGCACGTGCGTTCTTCGGTGACGGCGAGGTGCTGGTGCGTCGCCAGTTGCGCAGGCCGAGCGAGGGCTTGGCGGTCCCGATGCAGATCAGGCTTCTCGAAGGCGATCTGTTGCCGATGGAGAAGAACGAGATCATGCCGGGCGGGGGCGAGATCATCAATGGCGTCGAGTTCAATGCGGACGGCCGGCGTGTCGCGTATCACTTGCTGCAGCGTCACCCCGGCGAGTACGGGCGCGCGTCGACGACCAACATGCAGACCGTACGCGTGCCGGCTGACGAGATCGCGCACGTTTTCCTCGCGCTTCGTCCCGGCCAGGTGCGCGGCGTCCCCGAGTTGTCGACCGTGCTGTTGCGGCTCAAGTCGCTGGATAACTTCGACGACGCGGTGCTGTTCCGGCAGGAGGTCAGCAACCTCTTTGCCGGCTTCATCACGAAGCCGCCTGCCGAGCCGGGCCTGATGGGCGATCCAGTTACAGGCGCAGCGATGGAGTACGACGTCGACGGTTTCTCGCCAGTCGTATCGCTTGAACCGGGGAGCATGCAGGAGCTGGCGCCGGGTGAAAGCGTCACGTTTGCAGAGCCGCCGGGCGCAGGAACCGACTACGGCCCGTTCATGCGTCAGCAACTGATGGCCGCTGCTGCGTCGGTGGGCATGCCGTATGAGGTCATGACGGGCGATCTGCGGGACGTGAGCGATCGCGTGCTGCGGGTGATCCTGAACGAGTTTCGGCGGTCGATCGAGCAGATCCAATGGAACGTGTTCATTCACCAGTTCTGCCGGAAGGTCTGGCGCTGGTGGGTCGACGCATGCGCGTTGTCGGGCGCGATGCAGATGCCGGACTACTACCGACGCCGTCGCGACTATCTGCGGGTGCGGTGGGTGCCACAGGGCTGGCCGTATATCCATCCGGTGCAGGACGTCACGGCAAAGCGGATGGAGATCCGCTCCGGGCTGGCGAGTCGGACAGGTGCCGTGCTTGCGCGTGGTGATGATCCGGAGCAGGTCGACCGGGAGAACGCAGACGATCTTGCGCGTGAGCGCCGGCTCGGGATTCGATATGACACGCTCGATCCGGTCGACGGGGCGGGTGATCTTTCTAATGGGGATGGCGAATGAAAGGGAAGAAGCGGTGGTGGGACATCCGTGCGCAGGCGAACGCGGACGGCGGGAAGGCGGTCGAGATCCAGATCTATGGCGACATCGGATTCTGGGGCACCGACGCCGATCTGTTTGCCGCGAAGCTCGACGAGGTCGCGGCAACCGCGACATCGATCGTCGTCGCGATCAACTCGATGGGCGGCGACGTGTTCGACGCGTTCACGATCTACAACGCGCTGCGTCGGCATACCGGCAAGGTGACGGGACGTGTCGATGGCGTTGCCGCGTCGGCAGCGTCGCTGATTCTGATGGCATGCGACACGATTGAGATGCCGTCGAACGCGATGCTGATGATCCACAACCCGCACACGGTCGCCGCTGGGGAGGCTGGGGATCTGCGCAAGCTCGCGGATCTGCTCGATAGCACGTCCGACAACATGCTGGCGGCCTATGTCGAGCGTAGCGGCCGGACCGACGATGAGGTCCGCGCGATCATGGATGCGGAGACCTGGCTCACGGCCGCACAAGCGAAAGAGCAAGGATTCTGCGACGCGATTGCCGATCCGATCCGCATCGCCGCGTACGCGGGCGCTGCTCGACTCGCTGCGCGCTTCACAGCCGTGCCGGCCGAGATCCGCGCGGTGCTGGAGGACGACGGCGAGGTGCCGCCGTCCGATCCGCAACCCAATCCGCCGGCCGATCTCGCGCCACAGTCGCAACCGCCGGCAACGCCGGATGTCACGGCGCTGGCGTCGCATGTGTTCGCAGCATGCCGCGACGCGCGGATCGAGCACTGCGCCGAAGGCATTGTGCTGGCGACCGGTCTGCGGGATCGCGCGACGGTCGACGCAGCGATCCGCAGCGCGCAGGACATCGCGGGGATCTGTCTGGCCGCGAGCCTGACCGAGCTAACAGCGGGCTTCGTCTCCGATGGCCTGACGCCGGATCAGGTGCGTGCGCGGCTGTTCGAGCGTGTCACGGCCTCGCAGAAGCCGATCAACCATCGTGCTGCCCCGGCTGCGTCGCAAGACGCGCCCGTGGTCGCGAATGCGCCGCGTGCGGCGTCCATCTACGCGGCTCGCAAGAGCGGCAAGTAACTTTGACGTAACCCGAGGAGGGGAAACACATGTCGAACTGGAAGGTACAGGCAAATCTCCCGGCCGAATTTCTCGTGTCGGAGGGTAACGGGCAGATCTCGCGCGAGCGGATCGTCGTGAAAGCGGGGGCGGCGCTGTCGTCCGGCCAGGTGCTCGGTGTGACGAGTACCGGCGAATATGCGCCGTACGACAACAAAGCGAACGACGGTTCTGAAGTCGCTGCAGCGATCCTCTATGCGCCGCTGGCGGCGTCCGAAGCGTCGCGCCCGGCAACGGGAATCGTCCGGCTCGCTGAAGTCGCGGGCGGGCTGCTCACGGGTCTTGATGCGGCCGGACGCGGTGATCTCGCCGAGCGGCACGTGATCGTCCGCTGATCGCAACACCCCCCATTCAAGGCCACGCCGACCGCGTGGCCTTTTTTGTATCCATTTTCATGTCGGAGGTTGTATGGCGGATATCGCCCTGTTTCAAGACGATGCGTTTTCGCTGTCGTCCCTGAGTGCTGCGATCAACGAGCAGCCGTATGTTCCCGGCCGGATAGGCACGCTCGGGCTGTTCGAAGAGGACGGCATCACCACGACGACGATCCAGATCGAGCGCGACGGCGACACGCTGGCACTCGTTGCGGCCGGCGAGCGCGGTTCGCCGGCTGCCGTTGTCGGTGGCAGCAAGCGCAGCATGATTCCGATTAACGCCGTGCACCTGCCGCAGCGTGCGGTGATCAAGGCGGACGAGATCCAGAATCTGCGCGCGTTCGGTTCGGAGACCGAGCTGGAGGCGCTGCAGACCGTCGTGAATCGCCGCCTCGCGAAGATGCGCCGCCAGCTCGACGCGACACACGAATTCCATCGCATCGGCGCGATCAAGGGCGCAGTGCTGGATGCGGACGGCAAGCGGGTTCTGATCGACCTGTGGAAGTACTTCGACATCGAGCAGACGGTGATTCCGTTCGAGCTGGGCAAGGCCGATACGGAGCTTCGCACGAAGTGTATCGAGGTGCAGGACGCGATCGAAGATGCGCTCGGCGCGACGACGTACACGGGCGTGCGCGTGCTCTGCGGCCGTGCGTTCTGGAACAAGCTGATCAGCGCGAAGTCGGTCAAAGAGACGTATCTGGCGTCCGTGATGGCGGCGCAGTTGCGTGGCGACGCGCGCGAGGCGTTCGACTTCGGCGGGTGCACGTTCGAGCGATATCGCGGCCGCGTCGGCGACGTCGGCTATGTGGCGGACGACGAGGCGCACGCGATCCCGGAAGGTGTTCCGGATCTGTTCATCTCGCGCTTCGCGCCGGCCGACTATGTCGAGTCGGTGAACACGACCGGCATCCCGTACTACGCGAAACAGGAGCTGATGGACTTCGGCAAGGGTGTCGAGATCGAGGCGCAGTCGAACCCGATCCACCTGTGCACGCGTCCGAAGGCGCTGATCAAGCTGAAGGCGTGATATGGCGTTCCGGGATCTGATGGCCGATGTCGACACGGCCGTGAAGCGAGACCTGTCGGACGAGGTCAAGATCGACGGCAAGCCGCTGCAGGGCATGTTCAAGGCGCCGTGGCTCGGCCCGGATCTCGGAACGCAACGCACGCAGCTCGTTGCGCCGATCCTCGACATCACCGACGACGACGCGGCCTGTGTGTCCAAGGGCAGTATCGTCGAGGCAGGTGGTGAGCGGTTCCGTGTGTTCGAGATGCACGCGACAGGCACGGGCTGGACGATCCTGATTCTGAGGTGACGATGGATCTGCTGAGAATCGAGATCGACGTGAAGAAGGCGCTCGAAGCGCTCGCGGGCCTGCCGCCAGCAGCAATGCAGGCGGCATGGCGTCGGACGCTGCGCAAGACAGGGGCGTGGATCAGGAGCCAGACCGCGAAGGAGGTCGGCAACGCGACGGGCATCCAGCAGAAGCTGCTGCGGCAGCGCATGTACTTCTTTATGCGGTCGGCCGATACCGGGAAGGTGTGGCTCGGATTGAACCCGATCGAGGCGCACAGGCTCGGCGCAGTCCGGCGCACGAAGCAGGGCATCCGGGCCGGCAAATCACTGTTCGAGGGCGCATGGCGCAAGACGACGCGTCAGCCGGACGGGCCGATCTATCGGCGAACCGGGAAGGCGCGAACGCCGTTCGAGATCGTGACGGTCGAATGGTCGCAGACGGGTGATCCAGCGTTTCGACGGGCTGCCCGCGCATGCGAAGCGCGACTGATGACGGTGCTGCGGCAAGAGGTCAACTATGAACTGCAAAAGGCGATGAACCGTGCTCGATAACCTGAAACAACTGCACGACGGCATCGAGGCCGGTCTGCGCGAGCGGCTGCCGGATCTGGAGCGCATCCACGCGTATCCGAAGATCGGCAAGGCGATCGACACGCCGTTTGTTGCGATCGAGCTGTCGGAGCTGGAGCTGGGGCACGATGACGGAACGGGGCGTGTGCCGCTGGTCGCGCGTATGCAGGCCCGCGTGATCGTCGACCCGTTGGTCGAGGATGCCGACGTCCAGGTGCGCGAGCTGTCGGCGCGCGTGTTGCAGAAAGTGCACGGCGCAACGTGGGGACTGCCCGTGACGCCAGGCAAACAAGTCGGCTCGGCTGGTGAAGATCCGTTCCGGCCCGAGCTGGACACGTATCTCGTTTGGCTCGTCGAGTGGGTGCACGAATTTGACCTGGGCGACGCGTACGAGCCGCCGACGAAGGGGCGCGCGGTGTTGTGGGGCGTTGATCCAGAGACGGGGCCGGGGCACGAAGACCGGTACTGGAATCCGGCGGACCAAGGAGCGGGGTGACGTGTGAGCGACTTCGAGCTTGGCGAGATGGATCGCCGCATGGCGTGTTTGACGCAATCCGCGGTAGTCGAGGCAATCACGTACGACCCGCCGCGCGTGAAGGTGCGCGTTGGTGATTGGGTCAGCGACTGGCTGAAGTGGCAGGCCGGTGCCGCCGGCAAGGTTCGGCAGTGGCGTCCGCCGTCCGTCGACGAAGAGGTCGCGCTGTGGGCACCGTCCGGGGATCTCGCGGGCGCGTTCGTTGCGCCCGGTTACTACACGGTGCAGCACGGCGGCTCTGGCCGGTCGAGTCCGGACGAGACCGCGACCGATTACCCGGATGGTGGGTTCGAGCAGTACAACCATGCGACCCATGAATACGTGCTGTCGGTGCCGGCTGGCGGTCGGATCGTGTTCCGCATCGGCGGGACGGAGTTCGAGCTGAAGGCAGACGGTGCGACGCTGCGCAGCGCGAAGCTGCTGGCAGACGTTCCGGACTCAACGTTCACTGGCAATACGACGACCGAGCAACTTCTCACGTTTAACGGTGGCATGCAGGGTAAGCCGGGCGAGGGCGGTAACGTGGCGATGAAGATCGCGGGCGGTGCTGAGTATCGCGACGACATCGTTGCCGGCGGTAAGTCGCTCACCAAGCACAGGCACCGCGAGCAAGGCGACGGGGAGTTGGTTAGCCCGCCTGTCTAGTATCAATCTGAGGGCTATGACGGGAGCCACGAAGTGGCATTTTGATGCCAATCAGTTTCTCCGGTGAACAAACGTCGTCGATTCCGGTGAGCAGCAAATTTGTCATCGCGTTGTGGCCAGCTTCGCTACCGAGGTCGAAGCGTGGGTGAGGTCGGATGTCTCCAGCGAAAAACTCCATACACTTTCTGAGTGCCATTAGCCTTGCGGGAATCGTGAACTCAGCTAGAGGAGGGCTCGCCGAGCATGACAGGTCGCTGGATTTTTCCGTGCGAAGTCCCGGCATTTCGTTGAAATGTGACTGAATACAGTTATCCAGTAGTTCGGTTCCAAGCCGTATTTGATTGCCGATGTCCATGACGACGCTCCCGATACTACCGCCTACGAGGCGCTGGTTAATTGCGACGGAGTCGATGGCTCGATGTTGAACCCATGCCGAATATGCTGCTTGATAGTTTCGATTGGCTTCTTGCAGAGTCGCATCCGACGAATGAGATTGCAGCGTGAGCATCGCGCGTTTCGATGCGGATGCATACAGTTCGAACGAAGAGACTAAGTCGTCAATAGAGGATCGAAGCTGATCGTAGTCGCGAATTGTTGCTTCGCTACGTCGGCGGTCGTTGTCGATTTTGTTGGTGATGTAGACCGCCAGGACGTTCGTGAAGAGGAATCCAACGACGAGGAGCACAAATGGGTGCCGAAGAAGAGGAACTGCACCAAGGCACACTTTCTTGACGATCGTTCGGAATCTTGCGATGACCGATATATGGACAGGCGTCGCCAGTATTGCGGGACGTCTTTTGATTGTTGTCCGTCGCTGAGTGCTCACGGTTTGACTCCATGTAAATATGTACCGTGATTCTAGACAAAAGTTACTTTGCCCCGCCCTGTGCGGGGTTTTTCGTTTGTGGGGGTGGTTATGGCGAAAGACGCACAGCAAGGCGGGGCGGCAGCACCCGTGACATTCATCGATACCGAGTTTCGCAGTCGCGTGATCGTGTTTCCGGACGGTTCGCACGTTGCCGTGCTGGCCGGCAAAACGGAGGTAACCGAGCCTGAGCATATCGCGTATCTCGAATCGCGCGAGTGCTTCAAGCGCATCCCGACGAAGGCGCAGTGATGGTCGCGCTGGTCGGTATGTGTCGCCGTACGGGCCGACTGATCGGCGGACTCGATCATCTCGTGCAGAGCATCGCGGACATTCTCAGCACGCGCAAGGGAACCCGCCGCGAGCGGCCCGATTACGGCTCGGATCTGCCGGCGATGGTCGACCTACCCGTGACGCGTGGGTGGATATCGGCCGCACAGGCCGAAGCCGCGCGCGCGATCGGGCGGTGGGAGCCGCGTATCGCGCTGGATCGTGTGAACGCGCTGTCTGTCGTGGACGGCAAAGTAACTTTTCGAATCGCCGGGCGCTACAGCGGCGACGACGTTGTATTCGAGGTGACGATATGACAGTGATTGATCTGTCGGCGCTTGATCCGCCGGATCTCGTCGAAACGCTCGACTTTGAAGAGCTGTACCAGCGCAAGCTGGAGCACTTCAAGCGCATCTATCCGGATTGGACGGCCGCGCTGGAATCCGATCCGGTCGTCAAGCTGCTAGAGCTGGCTGCATACGAGGATGTCCGGTTTCGGGCGCGCGTCAACGATGCTGGCCGGGCTGTGTTGCTGGCCTATGCGACGGGCGCAGATCTCGAACACCTCGCGGTGCTCTGGAACCTGAAGAAAGAGATCGTGGACCCCGGCGATCCGGAGGCGCACCCGCCGATTCCGGTCACGTACGAGCGCGACGAGCGGCTGCGGTTGCGGACGCAGATGGGGATCGAGCGCGCGTCCACGGCGGGTCCGTTCGGCGCGTATCGGTCGCTTGCGATGGACGCGTCTGCGGATGTCGCTGACGTGCGCGTCGACCGGCCGGAAGGCGGTGTCGTGCGCGTTGTAGTGAAGTCGTACTCGAACGGTGGCGTCGCAAGCGCTGCGCTGCTCGATACGGTCCGCCGGGCGCTTTCTCCCGAGGATCGTCGACCCCTCAATGACACGCTGCTCGTAGTGCCGGCGCGGCCGGTCGAGTACACGATCGTCGCAGACGTGTACATCGGGCGCGGACCAGATCCGGGCGTCGTGCTCGCCGCGAGACGGCAGGATCTCGATATCGCGGTCGCTGCGGGTGAAGCCCTGCGGGTTGGTATGCCCCGGTCGGCCGTAACAGGGGCGCTGCATCCCAAAGCGTCGGGTGTCGTGCGGGTCGATCTGAAGGCCCCGGTGGCAGACGTCGTGTGTGCGACCGACCAGTTCGCACGGTGTAGGTCGATTGTGCTCAATCCGAAGGTGAACGATGACGACTGAAGCACTGTTGCCGACGAACCAGACCAGTCTAGAGGCGGCGCTCGCGCAAGTGATGCGGTCGACCGTTGACCCGGATGTGATCCGAACGCTCTGGGATGCGGATCGCTGTCCGGCCGCTTTCCTGCCGTGGCTCGCGTGGTCGCTCGCGGTCGACGGATGGGAGCTGGCGGAGTCGGAAGAGGCGCGACGCGAGCTGATCAAGTCGTCTCTGGCGATCTATCAAAAGAAGGGCACGCCGTGGGCGATCCGCGAGATCGTTCGCCGTCTTGGGTTTGGTGAGGTCGACATTCAAGAGGGGCGGCAGATTAAGCGGCGCGATGGCTCGGCGAAGCGCGACGGTCGATATCTGCACGGCTGGTCGACTGCGTGGGCCGAGTACATCGTGAAGCTGCGTCGACCGGTAACGCGAGATCAGGGCGAGAACCTGAAGCGGGCGATCGAGCGTTACGCGCCGGCTCGTAGCCGGCTCGCGTGGCTCGATTTTTCTGAGGTTGCGATCCGACACAACGGCGTCGCGACGCGCAATGGTCAATTTACGCGAGGGGTGATCGGTACATGGCCAATCTGAAAGAAGAAAGTAAGTGGGAGGACGGGGTCTACCAGTTCGAGACGTCGGACCCCGTACAGGGCGGCCCGGATGGGGTCGACAACGTGCCGACAAAGCAACTTGCAAATCGGACGCGGTACCTCAAAGACCGGGCGGATGGTAACGACAAGCGGGTCGGTGATGTGAGCGCGCAGGTCGATGCACTTGGCAAGCGAACCGACGCACTCAGTAACGACAAGCTACCGTACACGGGCGGCACGCTGAAGGGCGTGCTGATGGGCAAGGTCGGGGCAATCACGCCGAACAACACGAACGGTGCGGGCTACGGGTTTGCCAACGATCCTGATACGGGGGTGTTCTCGCCGCGTGATGGATATCTGCAGATCGGGGCGCAGGGGGTATCGCACTTCGAAATCCAAAACGGCAACTGTTTTGTCGGGCCGTCGACCGAGAGTGGCGTTCTTGTGCTGACTGCTGGCGGTGCCGAGCGGATGCGGGTCGTCCCAGCGGGCCGTGTGCTCTTGGGGACGACGGCTGACAACGGGCGCGATGGATTGCAGGTTGCATACCGGGCGTCGTTCGCAAGCGGCGTTCGTTCTACGGGGATGGACCTTGACGGAGGTCAGGGTGGGCAGTATCGGGCTGTAGGGGCCAACTACGGCATCATCCTGCGCAACGACGACCGAGACTTGTATCTGTTCCAGACGAAGAAAGGTGATCCACTCGGGCCTTGGAATGACTATCGACCATTCGCATGGAATCTCGAAACCGGGGTGGTGCGGATCGATGGAACAGGCCGGGGCACAGTCTTCGGTGGCGACGTGCGGGCTGCCGGAAACGTGGAATGCGCAGGCGTCGGCTATTTTGGCGGCGGCGCAGGTAATGCTAAGTCGATGGGCTCGGGCGTGACGCTCGGTGCCAACACGGGTGGCGATGTCGTGTTGAAAGCGGCAGATGCCGACCTCGATATGAAGCTGTGGGATATCCAGTCCAATACCAGCTCGCTGAACATTCGTGCGATCGACGATGCTTGGATGCGTGGTATCCCCGCTATCACGATCACTCGCGCTGATCGAAGTTCGTCGATTAAGACAATTGAGTTGGCTCCGAACTCGGGCCGTGTTCTGTCTGCAGGTGCGTGGGACGATGGAAAGTCAGCGTTTCAAAACAGAGGTACGCTCAAGAGCATTAATTCGGCGGGAGCACTTGTCGCCTCGAACGGAGGTGGAGCGGGGCAGACATCGCTTCATCTGACACGTGACGGTGCACCGGCTGACCAGAAAACGTGGGAAATGATCGCGGGCTCGGATGGCTCGTTCGCGGTTCGTACGGTCAACGATGCGTACAACAACTCGCAGGCCGCGATCAACGTGACTCGCGGCTCCAGTTATACGATCGGCACGTTGCAACTGATGCCGCAGGGCGGGCGTGTCACGGTCGGAAAGGTCGCTGACGACGGTTCCACGCAAATGCAGATTGGCGGTATGGTCACTGCCGTGTCGCCTCCGGCCGGCGACAAGTCGAACAAGCTGATTACTTCGGCGTGGTTTGCGGCCGCAGTAGCCGACGTGCAGATCGGCCAGATCGTTTGGGAGGCCCGAACGGCACCGCGTGCCGGATTCCTGAAGCTAAACGGCACCGAGCTGAAGCGTGCGGATTATCCGCTGCTGTGGACATACGCGCAGGCGAGCGGCGCGATGGTTGCAGATGGTGATTGGGGCAAGGGCCGTCAGGGTTGCTTCTCATCCGGTGACGGCAACACGACATTTCGGTTGCCGGATCTGCGCGGCGAGTTCGTCCGCTGCTGGGACGATTCGCGCGGGGTGGATGTTCAGCGCCAGATCGGCGGTTGGCAGGATAGCTTGAACCGTTCACACGGTCACGGCGCGTCGGCTGGTGCTGTCGGTGATCACACGCACGGCGCTTGGACGGATGCGCAAGGCGGGCATGGTCACGGAGTATCGCAACAGCCTCACTCGCACGGCTTCGGGCTTGGTTCGAATGGGGCATTTTCGACGAGTACCGGCCGCGGTTACGGGATGGACAACGGTCGCGCGAACAATCTGGGGACTGACGGTTCGACGATCCCGATCAGTATTGACTGGAGCGGTGAGCACGGGCACGCCGTTGGCATCGGCGGGGCCGGTGGACACTCGCACTCGATCAGCATCGCGACCGATGGTGGCAATGAAAGCCGCCCCCGCAATGTTGCGTTACTCGCCATGATTCGCGCTTACTAAATCGAGGTAGAACATGCTTTGCAATCAGTACGACAACCAGACGGGCCGCTACGTGGTGAGTTTTCTTGCCGAGAGTGATCCGATGAACGTGGATCGATATCTCGTTCCCGCGTTCTGTACGCTCACGCCGCTTCCGGATGTTCCGAAGCGTTCCTGGCCATTCTGGATCGACGGAAAATGGGCGCTGCGGCCGGATTATCGCGGTGTCCGGTTGTATCGAACCGATACAGGGGAGCCGGTCGAAATCACCGTCGCGGGGATCAGTCCGGACGGCGAGGGGCTGACCGAACAGCCCCGGCCGTCCGACGAATATGTTTGGAACGATGGCGCGTGGGTGATAAATGAGGCAATTGTCGCGGATCGCGTGCGTGCGGCTGCGATGGCCGACTTCTACGAACGGATGGAGAAGGCGCGTCAGCAGAATCTTGGGAAGTCCGACGCGCGCGTGACGGACCAACTGTCGGACATCGAAGAAGCGACGTTCGATGCATGGGCGGCGTATCAGGTAGCGCTGGTTCGCGTGGTGGATCTGCCGACGTTTCCGGGCGACATCCAGTGGCCGGCGGAACCCGATCCCGAAGCGATTCTCGAGAAGGTTGTGGCCGAGCGTGCGGAAAAGGCCGCGCGTGAAGCCGAAGAGGCCGCGCAGCGAGCCGCAGCGGCCGAGGCGGAAATGCAGCATCTGGCGGAAGTGGATGTGACGCCTGATGCCGGGCCCGAGCCCGAGCCCGAGCTGGAGCAACCGAAGGAATCCGATACGCCCGCCAAAAAGTAACTTTGCCGACGCAGCACGCGTTGTTTCGTTTCAAGCCGCTCCGATGAGCGGCTTTTTTATTTCCGGAGATCCGCATGGCAGCGACTTCCTTTTTTCACGGCATCACGACGACTATCGTCGATAGCGGCCCGCGCACGATTGCAGTGCCGTCGTCGTCGGTGGTTGGCATGACCGATACCTATACGCCCGGCCCCGATCTGGCGCAGCCGAACGTACCGGTACAACTGACGAGCTACGGCGAGGCGGTTCGTGCGTTTGGCGAGAAGAGCGCAATCGCGCGAGCCGCCCGAGCGATCTATGCGCAGAGCAGCGCGATTGTTGTCGCGGTCGGCGTGCCGACAGCGGCCGACGCGGCGCAGCTCACGTCGGCGATCATCGGTGGCGTCTCGGCCGGTGGTGCGCGCACGGGCATGCAGGCATTGCTCGATGCGAAGTCACGCTTCAATGCGCAACCGCGTTTGCTGATCGCACCTGGGCACTCGTCGAAACAACCCGTCGCAACGGCAGCGGATTCCCTTGCAGGCAAACTGCGTGCAGTGGCTGTGATCGACGGCCCGAACGTCGACGACGCGGCGGCAATCGCGTACGCGAAGAATTTCGGCAGCAAGCGCCTGTATATGGTCGACCCCGGTGCGAAGGCATGGGACAACGCGACGAATGGTGAGATCTCGCTGTCGGCGTCGACGTACGCAGCGGGCCTGTTCTGTCAGACCGACGCGAAGATCGGATTCTGGGCGTCGCCGTCAAACAAGGAGATCGTCGAGATCACGGGCACGGGCCGGCCGATCGAATACCTCGACGGTGACGAGACGTGTCGCGCGAACCTGCTCAACAACGCGAACATCACGACGATCATTCGCGACGGCGGGTTCCGCCTGTGGGGGAACCGCACGCTGTCGGCTGATCCGAAATGGAAGTTCGTCACGCGCGTGCGGACGCTCGACATCGTCATGGATGCCGTGCAGGCCGGCCACAAGTGGGCGGTCGATCGTGGCATCACGGCGACGTACGTCAGCGACGTGACCGAAGGGCTGCAGGCGTTCATGCGTGATCTGAAGCGTCAGGGCGCCGTGATCAACTTCGAGGTCTATCCGGACCCGCTGCTGAACACTGCGAGCCAGCTCGAAGACGGCAAGGTGTACTGGAACATCCGATTCACGGATGTCCCGCCGGCCGAAAACCCGATTTTCCGCTTCGAGGTCACGAACCAGTGGCTGACCGAAGTGCTCGACAACCAGATCTAAGGGGCAGCGATGATTCCGGAAACTCTGTACAACTGCAATACGTTCGTCGATGGCCGTAGTTACGCGGGGCGTGCGACGAGCATGACGCCGCCGAAGCTGAAGATCAAGACGGACGACCACCGGGCCGGCGGGATGGACGCTCCGATTAAGGTCGATCAGGGGATGGAAGCGCTCGATGCGTCGTTCGCAATGTCGACAATGGAATACGAGGTGCTGCGCTTCTTCGGTCTGGTCGATCAAGGCGCGTTCAACGGCGTCTTCCGCGCGGTGTTCATGGACCGTAGCGGCAAGACGAAAAGCGTAGCTGTCTATCTGCGCGGCATGCTGTATGAAGTCGATCCGGGCGACTGGAAGCCCGGCGACAAGGTCGAAGCGAAATTCAGCGTGTCGTGCGACTACTACAAGCTGGAAGTCGCTGGAGCGATCGTGCACGAGATCGATATTCTCGCGTGCAAGCGCGTGATCAACGGTGTTGATCAGCTCGCCGAAGTTCGTATGGGACTCGGCATGTAAGTGCCTCGCGTTCGTCATTCGACGGACACGCAGCAAAGCTACTTTGTTCAATCAATGGCGAGCCGATGGCTCGCCATTTTTCTTTTCAGGAACCGCAATGGAAAAGGTCACTGTCCCGCTCGTCTATCCGATCAAACTCAACGGCGTGGAGTGCGACAAATTCACGATGCGCCGGCCGAAGGTGCGCGACATGCGCGGTGCGCAGAAGCTCGCACCGAACGATACCGAGCAACAGGAGCTGATCCTGTTCGCGACGCTTGCTGAAGTTGCACCGGACGACATCGAAGAGATGGATATGGCCGATTACGAGCGCGTGCAGGACGCGTACTACTCCTTTCGATCCGTACGCAAGGGTGGACAGAAAGACGCTCAAAGCGCTGGCGAAGCGGCTGGTGCGTGAATACGGCATGTCGCCGACGTCCATCGACGAGATGACGATCGACGACATGCTCTGGTGGCTGACGGATTGAGGGGGCCGGGATGGTGAAAGACTTAGCGCTTGGCATCGTGATCGGCGGGGCGGTGTCGGCGACGTTCGGGAAGGCGATCACCGACACGTCGTCGAAGATCGACGCGATGAAGAAGCGGGCAAACGACTCGCGGCTCTGGCAGCGGCAGGTCGGCGAGACGATGCGCCTGCAGGAAGAGTTCCGCCGGTTGCATTTGGCGGGCGACAGCGCGGCGGATGGCATCCGTCGCAAGCTCGAAAGCAATCTGAAGGCGCTGCGAGACGCGGGCATCGAGGTCGGTCGGCTCGATCGCGCATACGCGCAGCTCGGCCGGACGGCTCGGGGGTTGGATCTGCAGGCGTCCGGCCGTGCGCGGCTGGCAGCCGGACAAGAGGCCGGGCGTGGCGTGATCGGCGACGCGATGAAGCTAACGGCGGCCGTCGCGGTGCCGGCGACGATCTCGGCCAACTATCAGGCGATCATTCGCGACATCGCGATCAAGGCCGGCATCGCGCGCACGCAGGAAGAGGCTGCAATGGGCGCGCGTATTCGGCGCGACGCTGGAGCGAACGGCATCGGTCGCAACGAGCTTGCCGACGCCGTGAACCAGATGGTTGCGGGAGGTATGGATCTCGGTAAGGCGCTCAACTTCGCGCCGCTGGTCGCGAAATTCTCGATCGGCCAAGGGGCGACGTCGGTCGAGACTGCGAAGATGATCCAAGCGCTGCAGCAAAACGCGGAGATCGTCGACCCGCGCCAGATGTCGAAGGCGCTCGAAGCGATCGCGTATCTCGGCAAGGAAGGGTCGTTCGAGTCCGTCGACATGGCGCGGTGGTTCCCGGTGCTGCTCGCCGAAATGAAGAAGATCGGCATCACGGGGCAGGACTCGGTGACGCAGCTCGGGGCAATGCTCCAGGTGCAGATGAAAACAGCCGGCAGTTCCGACGAAGCGGCGAACAACCTGAAAAACTGGTTCTCGAAGATCGGTTCGGGCGAGACGGAACGCAACTATGAGAAGGCAGGCGTCGACTATCAGGCAAAGATGCGCGAGGCGATCGGCAAGGGCTGGTCGACGCTGGAGGCGTCATTCGTGCTCGCTCGCGCGTACATCGAGCGTGTCGACCCGGCGAAGGCGAAGCAGCTCGCAGCGGCTGCCAAGCAATTCAATTCGGAAATGGACCCGGCCAAGCGTCAGGCGCAGATGGCTGCGTTTGCCGACACGATGAAGACCGGCGACCTGTTCAACGACATGCAGGTCAAGGCGGCGCTGACGGCTTACATGCAGAACGCCGAGCTGTATTCGAGCCTGAAGCGCAACGCGCAGCAGGCGAGCGGTGAGATCCAGAAGGATCTGGAGGACCGTCGCGAGACGTCCAAACAGGTTTGGGGCGAGGTCGGGCAGCAATGGGACGACGCGATGCGCAGCATCGGCGACGCTCTGCGTCCGATCACGGATCGCGTTGGCGAGGCTACGAAGGGGGCCGGGAGCGGTATCCAGTCCGCAGCCGATAGCGCTCCGAAGACGACTGCTGCTGTTGTCGGCATTGCCGGCACGGTTCTCGCGGTGCGCGGAGCAAAGGCACTTTGGGGCATCGGGCGCGGCTTGTTCGATATCGCGCGGGGCACGTTGCTGGCGCGTGGTGGTGGTCGCGGGGCCGCAGGGAGGGCGGGGGCTACGGGCGGGGCGGTCGGGCGTGCGTTGGATGCGCTCGGCGGGGCCGCTGGTGCCGCTGGTGGCGTGCAGCGCGTGTTCGTCGTGAACATGCCCGGCGGCGGCTTCGATGGTGGTGGGCTTGGTGACCTGGGTGGTGGTCGGCGAGCCGCGCGTCGAGCTGCGCGTCGGGCGGCGGCTCGGACGGGGCGGATCGGGCGGCTCTTCAACGCGGGACGTGCTTTGTTCGGTCGAGTTGCGCCGTGGGCGGGGAAGCTGGCCGTGGCGGGGACCGTGCTGAAGTTTGGTCTGGCGGCTCGCGAAGCGTACGCCGTCGCGTCGAGCACGGATACGAACGAGAAGAAGGCGACTCGCTTCGCAGGTATCGCCGGCAGTCTCGCGGGTGGCGTGATCGGCGCGAAGGTCGGGGCGACGATCGGAGCGCTCGGCGGCCCGATCGGATCGGCCGTCGTCGGCGTGATTGGCGGGGCGCTCGGGACGTTTGTGGGCGACAAGGCACTGAGCGCCATCGCGAGCAAGTTTCTGGGGCAGAAGCCTGACGAGACGCCCGCGAACACCGAAGCGGCGGCCAAGGCGGCGAAGGCTGCCGAGACTCCTGCGGCAGATGCCCGATTCGGGCCGCGTATCGATCAGCAGAACACGTTCGCGCCGGTCTTCAACGTGAAGATCGAAGCAAGCGATACCGAGATGGCGAACAAGTTTCTCGCGCAAGTCAGTCCGCAGTTGACGCGGATGATGGAAGAGCAGCAGCGCAAGACGAACAGTCGAACGGCAATGTTCGACTCGCCGCATATGTAAGGGAGGTGCTATGGACGTGATTCGACAGATCACGGGGGCGGCGACGCAGGCGGGGATCGCGACGGAGCGCGTGCGGCAGATGGTCCGAATATTCGATCGAAACCGCGCGGCGAGCATGGCGACGATCGATGTGCTGCAGCGTCTTGCGACCGGCAACCTGAGCAGCGCAGCCGAGCTGCTGACGGGCGCGACGAGCGCCCTGTCGGTGGCGTCGGATCTATTTCCACAGGTCGGTGCTGTCCTGCGTAGCTTCAACGCGACGCAGGCGTCGATCGGCTCGATTCTGAAGGCCGTCGACGGATCGAATTTCCCCCTTGTGCGGGCTGCCGCCGACAGCGTGAAGTCTGCATTGGGTGGGGCGTGGAATCAGTTCAACGCGGCGGTCGGCCTGAAAGATTCGGCGGTGCTTGACGTAATCAAGTCGACCGGCGTCGGCTCGATGCTGTCGGGTCTCGTGGACGGAGCGTCGTCGAGCACGCCGCACCTGATGTCGATGACGACGGATGCCGGCGACGCATTCCACTTCAACCTGTCGACGGCCGCTCACGACAAGCTGCGGCGAGCGACGCGGTATCGCGTCGCATCGCAGGAGCGCCTGAACCGTCAGGAGGCGCTGCAGCCCGTTAGCGAAGGGGGAGAGACGATCACGCTGTCGGGCGTCGTGTTCCCGGCGCTCGGGGCCGGCACGAAGCAGATCACGCGGCTGCGAGCGATCGGCGGCCGGATGAAGCCAGTGCAGCTCACGACCGGCGACGGTGAAGTGCTTGGCCGCTGGCTGTTGCAGGCGATCGAAGAGGAGCAGGAGGCGCTGCTCGCGGACGGCTTGCCGCGTAAGCAAACATTCTCGGTGGAGTTCGGTCGCTATGGCGAAGACTTTAAGAACGTCTGATGGTGACGTGCTCGACACGCTTTGCTATCGCTTCTATGGAACGTTGCAGGGCACCGTCGAGGCTGTATATGAGGCGAACCCGGGGCTGGCGAATCGACCGCAGCCGTTCCCGTCCGGCGTCGAGATCCTGATGCCGGATCTCGACGCGCCGCGCGTCGAGTCAGTCCAGCTCTGGACGTAGGGAGGTGCGATGGAAGCTATCTTTCAGGTCGTCGCGAACGGCTCGGACGTGACCAAGGTCATTCAGGATCGCGTGCTCGAGATTCGAGCGATCGACAAACCCGGTCTAGACGCAGATGAATGCACGATCACGCTCGACGATCGCGACGGCCGCATCGATTTTCCTCCGAAGGGCGCGACGTTGAAGGTGTCGATCGGATGGGAGGGGCAGGGGCTGTCGATGCTCGGCGAGTATGCCGTCGACGAGGTCGGTGTGCGTGGGCCGCCGGCCAGCGTTGTGATCAAGGGCAAGCCGGCGAACATGCGCGCGACGTCGAAAACGCAGCGAAATGGGAGCTGGTCGAATGCGAAGCTGGCCGACATCGTTGGCGACGTCGCGCGTCGCAACAAGTGGTCGGCCGCGTGTGACGTCGACGTCGTCGTGCCGCGTATCGACCAGTTTGGCGAAAGCGATCTGCACTTCATCACGCGCGTTGCTCGCCTGTACGGCGCGACGGCGACGGTCAAGGCCGGCAAGCTGATCGTGCTGCCTCGCGGCGCTGGTAAGAGCGCGAGCGGCAAGCCGCTGCCGATCGTCACGCTCACGCCGGGCGATCTGCTCGACTACGACATCAACTTCCCGGATCGCGCGAGCTTTGCGGCCGTTCGCACGAAGGTGCACGACCGCAAGACGGGGAAGAAGATCGATCTGACGATCCCGAATCCGGATGCCCCGCCAGGTGCGTCCGCGGTGCATACCGAACGGCATGCGTTCGCCAGTCCGGAAGCCGCGAAGGCCGGTGCGACGTCGCGACTGGCGACGCTCAACCGCCATACGTCGACGAGCCGGCTGACGATGCGCGGCCGCGCAGATCTGTCGGCGGAAAAGACGGTCGCGCTGAAGGGGTTCAAGACCGGTGTAGACGGCGAGTTTCTGATCGAGTCGGTCGAACACACGTTCGCGTCGCGCGGGTGGATCACGGTCGTCTCATTGAACGGAGGGAACAAGGGGAAGGCGAAGGTCGGGCACAAGAAGAAGTCGGGCAAGAAAATCACTCTGGTGGTGCCGGCGCCGCAGTAACGCGTCAAGCACCGTATTTACAGGCCGCTCACGGGCAACCGGGGCGGCCTTTCTTTTTATCGGGCTAAGGGGAACCGATGCAAGACCACGAAAAGACGATTCTGGAGCTGATCATCATGGGCGGACTGATCGGCATTGCGAAGGTATTGGTGGGCGGGGAGCAACTGACGATTCGGCTCGTCGCCGGCCGGGCCATGTTGGGGTCCGCCACGTCGATGGTGGCCGGCATTGCGCTGCTGCAGATCCCGGATCTGCCACCGATCGCGCTGTTGGGTCTCGGGAGCGCGCTCGGCATTGTGGGGTCGCAGTACCTCGAAGTGCTGTTGCGTCGGAATGCGAAGCGACTGTTTGGGGAGAAGTGAAGATGGCACGAATGAGTGTTGCCTGTGCAGGCGGAAAGAATCGGGTGGCGTTTCTCGACGCCATCGCGGTCAGCGAGATCGGCACTGCGCTGCTGGCGAAGTCGGACGACGGTTACAACGTGCTGGTCGGTGCTACGGCGTCGCGGCCGCTGCTGTTCTCGAACTACGCGGCGCATCCGAACGTCCTCAACCGGCAGATCCGGGTTCCGTCGACGGCGGCCGGACGTTATCAGATTCTCACGCGCTGGTGGCGGATCTATCAGGCGCAAATGAAGCTGCCGGACTTCGGACCGGTATCGCAGGATCGGTACGCGCTGCAGCAGCTTCGTGAACACGGCGCGTTGTCGTTGATCGATGCCGGGCGGTTCCGCGAAGCCGTCGCGAAGGTGTCGAACGTATGGGCCAGTTTGCCGGGGGCGGGGTATGGCCAGCATGAAAACGACATCGAGAAATTGCTGGCGGCGTATCGCGCGGCCGGCGGGGAGGTGGTCGCATGACATGGATCGATCCGCGTATCTGGCTGGTCGTCGTGGCCGGCGTGATAGCCGGCTCGGCCTGCGGGTACGTCAAAGGACATCGTGACGCCGATCAATCCGCGAAGGTTGCGGATCAGGCGAGGCAGATCGACGACCTGGCGAACGAGCGTAACGAGTTTCGCCGTCGACTGGCGGCACAACAGGAGATCGCAACCGATGCTGCGAAAGAACGTGATCAGGCGGTGGCTGATGCCGCTGCTGCTAGTGGAACTGCTGACGGGCTGCGTAAGCAGGTCGCCGGGCTTATCGCCGACGTCCGGCGTGCCGGCGTTACCGGTGGAAGCACGACAGCCGGTGACCCCCTCGATCTGCTTGCCGACGTGTTCGGCCGGGCTGACGAGCGCGCGGGAGAGTTGGCGAGGATCGCTGACGAGCGCGGCATCGCCGGCCGGCAGTGCGAGCGCAGTTACGACGCGTTGATCGGGGACGCGCAAACCAATTTGCCGCAGTAGCGCGGCAATCGAGGCCGAGCGGTCTCGAAAGAAACAGGGCGGCCGGCGGGATGTTAGAGCATCCTGCCGGCCGCCTTTCCACTGTCTGAGCCAGTGAATTAGCCAAGGCCCTGCTTACCTACGTAGGCGGGCCGGATTCTACACCAAGTTTAAAAACGGCTTTCACAATGGCAAATCCCATCATTCCTTGGATCGGCGGTAAGCGCCGTCTTGCAGATCACCTGATCCCGCGCTTCCCCGCACACGACTGCTATGTCGAAGTGTTTGCAGGCGGGGCCGCGCTGTACTTCATGCGCCCGCCGGCGAAGGTAGAGGTGATCAACGATGTCAACGGCGAGCTGATCAACCTGTATCGCGTCGTGCAGCATCACCTGGAGGAGTTCGTGCGCCAGTTCAAATGGGCGCTGACGAGCCGTCAGGTGTTCGAGTGGTTGAAGCTGACAGTCCCTGAAACCCTCACTGATATTCAGCGCGCGGCTCGGTTCTACTACTTACAGAAAAGTTGCTTTGGTAGCAAAGTCGCAGGCCAGACATTCGGGACAGCGACGGAAACACCGCCGAAGCTCAATCTGCTGCGTATTGAGGAGGACCTGTCTGCAGCACATCTTCGACTCGCTGGGGCGTATATCGAGCGCCTCGATTGGGCCGCGTGCATTGATCGGTACGATCGTCCGCATACGCTGTTCTATCTCGATCCGCCGTATTACGAGACGGAGGGGTATGGCGTTCCGTTTCCGTTTGCGGAGTACGAGAAGATGGCGGAGCGGCTACGGACAATCAAGGGGCGGGCGATCGTCAGTCTGAACGATCATCCTGACATTCGGCGCGTGTTTGATGGGTATCACATTGAGGCGGTGCCGATCCAGTACGTCGTCGGCGGAGGTAGTAGAGCGGTGAACCGTAACGAGCTGATCATCTTCAGTTGGGATGACGCAGCCCAACCTGTGGGACTGTTCTAACCGACGATGCCGGCGCGATTTATCGTGCCGGCATCACATTCACAGGTTGGCGACGGCCGGCAGCGTCAATCGAAGCGAGCACCATCAATCATGCGGCGGAGTTGGTCGAGTGCGAACGAGTCTGGATAGCCGTTCTTCTTCAACTCCAGCTCGGCGGCGCAGACCATTTTCTCCATGAGCCGCAATGTCCGGCGTACATGCACGACTTCCAGCATGAATCGCTGTTCGAGCGTCAGCGCACGATTTTTCTTGTAGGCGGTCGCGCTCCACGCGTCGCGCAACTCCTCCCATGTCAGGCGTTGGAACTCAGGCAGCTTAGTTGCCTTGTCGGAGCCTGGATCTGGTTCGCCGGGGACGTCGTGGAGCCGGCATTTCATGGCTTCGTGTGCGCGCCACTCATCAGAGAACGGAGCAACGGATGCGCGCGGGTTGCCCATGCGTCCGACCCGCATGATCTCTTGTCGATTTTGTTTGACAGGCGGCGTAGCGGGGCTGCGTATTGCAGCTCGTCGGCATGATCGAGGTACGCGATCATTCTCGTGGCATTGCCGGTCAGGGTGAGATGGCAGCGATGCCAAAGTGACTTTTATGCTGTCCTGCCTCTAGCCTTCTTGCTGTTTCGCGATTGTGGTCCTCAGCAAGTGGTAAAGTGCCTCGACCACGCGGAGTCGTGGGATACGAATATGCGCTTTGAGAGGGCGACGATGGCAAATGAAAATATGCGGTTAAGCGAGGCCGGCTGGGCTGCACTGCGGACGCGGGAACAGGCGGTCATGGCCTATTACAACGATCAGGCGAACAACTGCACCTTTGGGGTGGGGACGCTTGCGCATACGGGGCCCTGCACCCCCGAGGAGCTGCGTCGCCCGGTAACAGCCGCGCAGGTGAATGCGCAACTTGCGACGGGCGTGGGCCGAGCGGAAGCCCAGGTGCGTAGAACCGTGACCCAGCGAGAGTTGACGCAGGCGCAGTTCGACGAACTCGTCAGCTACACCTACAACGCTGGCAATACCGGGGCCGTGGACGCACTACATGCCGCGAACCAGAACAACGATGCCGGCGTTGTGTCCCACATGAATCAGCGTGTCTACGTTCATCCGCGCGATGCGCATGGTCGTCGGCTTCGTGCGGTCCGGTCGAACGGTCTCGTGAACCGGCGGCGGTTGGAGACCGCACCGTTCCAGTCGCAGGGGGCGCGATGAGGAAATCTTTCCTCTGGGTGCTTTTGATCGTATCGGCTGCTGCGCATGCCGAGCAAACCCCGGCCGATGAAATCGCGGCACGCAGCGGTCTACCGGCAAGTGAAGTAGCCGAGCTGTTGAACAATTGCGATGGCAGTCAGACCAGCATGAACTTTTGTGCGTGGCGTGACCAGATCGTCGCGGAGCGTCAGCTGCAGCGGGTCGTCGACAAGCAGATTGAAGCGCATCCGGAGCGCAAGGCTGCGCTTGAGGCAAAGATCGCAAAGTGGAAGAAGGCTCGAGACGCATCGTGCGAGAAGTCCTCGCGTAAGGAGTGGGGGGATGGGTCGATGCGGCCGGCGGCGCAAGCGACCTGTGCTGCGATCGTGACGAATAAGATGACGCAGAGGCTATCTGCGACCGCGACTCGAAAGCCGAAATGAGCGCGTAACGCAGTGCTCAATCGATGTTCCAGAAGCGCAAAAGCCCGCTGCGAGCGGGCTTTTTTACATTTCGAGGATTTGCAGCAGCAGGGGCAATTCACTGCCCCATTTTTGCATGCGTAGTGTTGCTAGTTTTCATCCAAGCACGCTCGATGAAACAGTTCTCCTAAGCCGTTGAGTGTTATGAACCAAAAGTCGAACCCGACTTCTCTCACGCCTTTGAACTGGTCGAGTCGCGGCTCGTCGGTATATGAAACGATGCCCAACGAGACTAGGTGCTCGATGTACGTATACAACAATTCGGGCTGACCGAGTTCTTCTGGGCAGACCGATATCGATTCGAGTAATTGCTTGTGCCCTTGCGGCATGCTGGACGCGTTGATTAATGCAGCTCGAGCGCTTTTGAGTAGGACGACTTGACCTCTTTTGAGGGGGCGCAGGTATGCTGAAGGTTTTGCGTGAGCGATCTGCCTTATTAATACTGCTTCGTCCGGTGCAAGCTGACCAACAATTTGTACGAATGCTGGGTGCGCCTCGCCGACTCGTTCGCGGTCCATTGCACGTGCCAACAAATTCACGAACATTTGTCCGACAACGCTTTTCTCGTCGTGGAATTTCAACTGCTCGACAATTGGCAGAGCTAGGGCCTCAATTGGCACTGTTCTTCGCTCTTCCGGGACGCGGTCAATTGATCTGCGAAGATGTCGCGCTAGCCTATCTTGATATGTGGCAAGGTACTGAAGCGGAAAGAGGGCGAGTCGAAGAGCCTTGATCACATCCTCGCCGAACTTTCCCGTTTCCTTCATGGCTGGTGAAATCGCATCGTCATAGCCCGCCTTGACGACTTCGGGTGGGATTGCCTTCAAAAGATCTACGTCATCCATGTTTGTGCGCTCGTCGCAAAAGTTCGTACTTGTATCCTACAGCGAATCGAGTCTATCGAGCACGGTGCAGAGTGCAGGTGCTGCAGTGGATTGCGAGCTTATGTGACCGGGAAAAGTTGCTTTGGCTGCCCGAGTTTACCAGCGGCCCACACGGGTTCGCTGGAGTTCGCCGTTCGGCCAGTTGCGGGAGGCCACGACCGGCAGCTGCCGGCCATGTGCGGTCACCCGTCGATCACCATGCACGGACGTGCGAGGGGCAGTTCTGCTCCGTAAACCGCCTTGCAGACGCGCGTTGGATACTCGGCGAGCCGCCGGCCGTGAACCGCGACTTCCACTAGGCGGCGGCTTAGATCTCTCTCATCAGGTCCGCGATGCGCCGCGTGAAGCCATCGTCACCTCGGTCCAGAATCGTCCCCCACAGCGCAAAACTGACGGCCGAGCGCGGCAGTTTCCAGGGCCGCTCGTATTCCTTGGCCGGAAACTTGCCTGAACGCACGGACTCCAGCCGGGCCGCCGTGCGCTTGACCAGCATGTCGGAGGCCTGCTGGCGGCTGACCGGATACTTCTGCTTGTAGTCGCTGGCTGACATGGCACCGAGGTAAGCCACGTAGAATGTTTGTGAGACGGGCAACTCATTGACGAGAGCGCGCGTGAGGTCCGCCACCTCCTCGGTGTCGCGTGGCTCGGGCCAGCCGCGTTCCTCAGCGAGAAAGCAGAGATATTCGACGACCTCACCCCGTGCTATCTCGGACGCGAGAGGCAGCACGTCCTCGTACCAAGACGGCGGGATCTCCCCGTTCAGGCCACGCAGGCGGTTAACCAGCGCTTCACACGATGGCGAGAGCAGCCACCTCACGCTTGCGAAACGCCAAGCCTCGACTTGGCCGTCCTTGAAGGCAAACGCATCGGTGCTGGTTTTGGGGTGGACGGTGACAAGCCCGGCGTTCAGCAAATCGAAGAGCACACGGCGGCAACCGACGGCAGGGGCAAAGGGGACGGTGCTGCCCCCGAACGGTGGCAACTCATCGTCACCGGGTTCGGCGTTGGCGCATCGGAAGAGCGCGAGCAGCGCCACCGCCGCGCGCAGCGAGATGTCACCCGGCTCGACGCGGCCACTTACGAGTGGCGGAAATGTGGACAGTTCCTCGCGAATCATTCGCCGTCTGGCATCAGCAACGTCTTCACAGCGCTTCTGCGCATTGACCAGAGCGTCGGCGAGCTTTTGTTTCCGCTCCGATTCGTTCTCCGGAAATTGCGCCACGAAGCCTGCAATTTCCTCGAGGAATGGCGCGTCGACGACCGCATTGCAGAGCAGAAGCGAGTTGAAGATCGCCGAGTAGTGCGCGGGCGCTTTGGCAAGGGTTCGCTGATAAGCGGCGCGCGCCGTCGCACCTTGTTTCATCCAGTGGGCAGACAGTCCGAAATAGAACTGGACCTCGGGGCGATCGTCTCCCGGCGAGACGACTTCCATCAACTGGAAGTACTCGTCGCGCACATCGTTCGAAACAAGGTCGGCGACGATGCTTTTAACCAGGTCGTAGGCACTCGGCGCAGGCACTGGGTGTTCCTTCAGCCAAGCAGCGACGCCGCCAGCAAAGGGCTTCAGCGACTCCACCTCGACGCACGCGAGATCAGTTGTCAACTCCCCACGAGTCACGGCGTACTGGACTTGTCGAGCCGCCCATTCTGAGGCGATCCACCGGCTACCGATTTCGGCCCAGTCAGGGTCGGCGCGATAGGCCTGAATCGCGGTGTGGAGCGATAGCAGTCGCCCAGCGAACTCGCCTTCATAACCCGAAATATCGCCGAGCACGTCGGCGAGCTCATCCCAGAAGGCGGTCGGAAGATCCGCGAGTTCAACGTCGTTATCGGTTTGATCGTCGAGCATTGAATCCACTATGCAGGCGCGAAAATAAAGACGCGTACGTCCGCCTGTGGCGTTGGCGAGCATCGGCAGAAGCGGCTGCAGGTCGCCAAAGGACCAGACGCTGCCCGACTCGTCCCAACCTGCCCCTGCCACCGGCATGGCTTCGTTGAAGAGCTCCGACGCACCGAGCGAAAGGCCGTAATGCCTCGCCTCGAGAGCCGCGATAAAGCGATCCCCGAATGCGCTCACGCTATCCGGCGCGACAAGGCACGCTGCCTCAAGCGCGGCGAGGCTTGCGACGACACGGTGTTCTTCGTGAGCGGCGTCGCCGATCAGACGATCGAACGCTGACATCGTGTCGGGAGCGTTCGATTCGAGCGCGATGACACACCGCGCGAAACCAATTTGAAAGAGCAGATCGTCGGAAGGCTGCTCGCTACGGCGCTCCCGCGCTTCGAGCTGGCTCAGGTAGTCGAGCGCTTCGGCCGCTTCCCCAGCGTCTGCCGCAACCTTGGCGGCCTCCCACAGGTAGCGCGGCGCTGGCGAACGACTCGGCCACGCCTTGAGCAGCGCATACACTTCGGCTGCGGTGGCGTCTGAGAACCTCATCTCGCGAATGACGGCGAGACGAATAAATTGGTTAGCTGGGTGAAGCACGAGCAGGCGCTGGAGATCACGCCGGCGCTGCTCCCGGTCATCGAAGTCTTCGGGCCAGAATCCCTGGGAGCGAGCCACGGCCGCGATCCGGGGCACCGAGTCGGCAGCGATCACAGCCTTCAGGCGTGGCCACATCGCTGCCATGTCAGCTTTCTTGCGCGTGTAGTCGGAATCGATAACGATCAGCTCACACAGCAGGCCAATCCCGTCCTCCTCAAGCTCCGCCTCAAGATCAAACAGGCGGATTCGTGCGTCCTCGTAGTCTCCCGCCAGCCACTGGCAGAAAGCGATTTTCGTGGCGATTCGCGGGATCGTCGCGTCCAGCTGGTAGTAGCCTGAAAGCGCCTCGTCGTACTGGTTACGGACCAGGCACGCATCGGCGGCACTCTCAATGCCTGCTTCCGGATCTGGTGGAACCGTTTGCTCGAGCAGGGACGACAGCGTAGGAATGTGGGTGGGTGTCATGGCTGTGCAGCAAAGGATCGTTCTTCTTATGCGATTGGCGGTCGCCTCGCGCAGGCTTCCAATGTCTGACGATTCTACAGGTTTGGCGTAGAAAACCAGTGCTCAGAGAGTCCGACGCGCCAGGACGCGCAGTCACACAGGGCGACCTTCGTCCGGCAGCTGACCAAAGTCCCAACCGGCCGCGAGGCGATACATGACGCCTCGTTGCAAAGCGCCCGCCCATATCATCGGCGCTTGGTCAGTCCGCGATCATGCCGCCAAGGCACAAGTGCACGCGCCGCGCGAAGTCGGGAGCAGCCTTTCTCGCGGCGTCCATCGTCGGGAAGCTGCGCGCGACAAACCCCAGAAAATGCAGACTTAACCCGCCAGCATCGTCCGTTCTTGCGACAAGGCGTTGCCATGCCGAACTCCCATGTTCCGATGCGACTGCACGAACGTTCGTTGTACCTTGAAAGCCGCCCAAATTGTCACGCCGGGTTGACCGTCGGCACTTTCCGGCGCTGCGGGCCTCAGGTTCATCTCGATGCAGCCGATAACCCTGTTGGACCCATCTTGTGCCAGAGACGTCCGTTTCTTTCCCCCGTCCTCACATTTCCCCCGAGGGCGGGGCTTTTTGCGTAGGCACGGCCGTCGAGGCACCGTTGCCAATGTTCTGGCATCGATCGGCTATATTGAAAATGCCTCGGAGACAACAACATCGGACGGGGGATGATATGAAAAATGAAAGCTTTGATAAGTCTGGGCCGGCGTGGGGCATAGTCGCTGGTCTGATTCTGGCCGTCGTCGGAACGAGCATGGGACTTTTCCCCAAACTTCTACATAGCACGGGTATGCTGAATGATTTCGTTGCGTCCGGCGTGGCGATGGTAGGGATTTTCCTCTTCGTCTATGCAGTCCACGAACTGCGCAGGAACCGTCGGCCTTAGATGGTGGAGTAGTCGCCGCAGGTGTCTATGAGAAGGTCGTCGACGATTATTTCACCTGCAGAGCGGCCAGCGCGTAAAGCGTCGAGTCCATCGGCAAACAGCTTGCCGTGGTCGTCGATCAGGCGGTCGAGGTTCAGGCACTTTTCGACGAAATGAAGAAGGCGCTTGCCGAAGAGGCCTGCCGATTCGTTCAGAAGGTTGTACTCTTCGACGAATTTCGTGCAAAATC